>NZ_VOYW01000032.1:0-38036 GCF_013420085.1 Acinetobacter sp. YH12027 | reverse complement strand
ATAATTCAAGTGAATTTGTTTGAAAGAAGAACTTTAAAAGCTTTATTTTCACCCGATAAAATACCCATAAAACAAGAGGAAGCTCAAATGAGCTTCCTCTTGTGAAAAATTGTGGGACAGCAGTGGCATTTAGCCCCTTTTTTAGTGTCAGAAATTTTAGATTTTAGACATTTCTTTTTGATATTGCGCTTCGGCTTTTTCAAAGCGTTCAACCACATCCGCTTCTGGTGCTTTGCTCAATAAGCTCACCACAACGATACTGATCGCAGAGAAAATAAAGCCTGGAATGATTTCGTATAAACCAAGGTGGCCTAAGTAGTTTTTCCACACGATGACAGTCACAGCACCCACGATCATGCCAATGATTGCTCCGTTAAGCGTCATACGTTTCCACAGCAATGAAAGAATAATCAGTGGGCCAAATGCAGCTCCGAAACCTGCCCATGCATAAGCTACTAAGCCTAAAACTTTACTTGCAGGGTTCATTGCAAAGGTGATTGCAAATACGGCAATTGCCAAGACCATCGCACGTCCAATCCAAACCAATTCTTTTTGCGATGCGTTTTTACGAATAAAACCTTTGTACAAATCTTCCGTCAAGGTGGTTGAACACACCAATAACTGGCAGCTGAGTGTGCTCATCACCGCAGCTAAAATTGCGGCTAAAATAATCCCTGCAATCCACGGATTGAATAGAATTTTAGTCAATTCCATAAATACCGTTTCAGGGTTGGCATTAACGACGCTTGCCAGTTCTGGGTGAACTTGGAAGTAAGCAATACCGATATAACCGGCTGCTACAGCACCGCCTAGACATAGGATCATCCATGTCATACCAATGCGACGTGCATTCGGAATGGATTTAACAGAATCGGCTGCCATAAAGCGAACCAAAATATGCGGCTGACCAAAATAGCCTAAGCCCCACGCCATGCTGGATAAAATCGCAACTGTACTTAAGCCTTCAAATAAATTAGAAGCTTGTGGGCGAGCTGTTTCCAAAATAGCAGCAAGATTTTGACTGTTATCACCTAAAGCAAGGTAGGCAATGATCGGTGTGATCAGCAGTGCAAAGATCATCAGACCCGCTTGGAAAGTATCGGTCCAACTGATCGCTAAGAATCCACCAATACAGACATAACTGATGGTTGCAATGGCACCAATCCACAGTGCTGTTGTGTAGTTCCAACCGAATAAACTTTCGAAAAGTCGTGCGCCAGCCACCATGCCAGAAGCACAGTAAATCGCAAAGAACACTAAAATCACTACAGCTGAAATGATACGTAAAATCTTTTTACGGTCTGCAAAACGGCTCGTGAAATAATCGGGCAGGGTCAGGGCATTATTTTGATATTCGGTATGAACACGCAAGCGACCAGCAACGATCAACCAGTTCAACCAAGCACCGATAATTAAGCCGATTGCAATCCAAGCTTCGGAAAGACCAGATAGATAAATTGCACCAGGGAGACCCATGAGTAGCCAACCACTCATGTCGGATGCACCTGCTGAAAGTGCAGTCACAACACTTCCTAAACTTCGTCCACCTAAAATGTATTCGTCAAAGTTATGCGTAGCTTTGTAGGCACACAAACCAATGGCAAGCATTGCAAGAATATAAAAAATAAAGGTGACTAATGTCGGGTTTAAATGGCTCATAGGCGGTTCATCCTTAATGAAAGCAAATCATCTCTGTCCTAGATGAAAATTTGTACTTCTGTCGTAAATCGCAGATTCAAGCACGATTTAAAAATTACACTCTGTAACCTTTAAGCATATTTTATGTATATTTTGTGTAAATACTATTTTTTCTTATTACAAATCGAATTTTTTTATTGTGCTGCTGAAATGTTGTACAGAAGGGAATTTAAATTTTGAAATATAAATCTACTTAAGACTTTTCATCACAAAAAGAGAACTAATGAAATTAGGTAAAAATTACACAATGTTACATGGTGAACAAGAAATGTGCATTTGAAATATTTGGTTGCAAATGTGCATCACATCATCTGTAGTGAGATGATTTGAACAGGTCGAATATGAGGTATGCACAGTCTTGGTGCGTAATTAGAGGGAATGCGCTGTGACAACGGTTCAAATGGAAAAAACGAGAATAGAGCATGATTTATTGGGGGATAAAGCAGTCCCGCAGTCATGTTATTACGGTATACATACATTGCGTGCCATCGAAAACTTTCAAATATCAAAGCAGCATGTCGGACAAAATTTAAACTTTGTACGCGCTATTGCTCAGGTAAAAAAAGCGTCAGCAGAAACCAATTATCAATTTAACTTAATACAAGATGATATTCGCCAAGCGATTCAGCAGGCCTGCGATGCATTGATTGATCATCCAGAACATTGGCAGCCTGCATTTCCAATTGATATTTATCAAGGTGGAGCAGGCACTTCTATTAACATGAATGCCAATGAAGTCATTGCCAATATTGCCCTTGAGTCGCTCGGAGATGCTAAAGGCAGTTATCAACGGATTCATCCAAACGATCATGTTAATAAGTCACAATCGACTAATGATGTCTATCCAACAGCGCTGCGTCTAGCAACATTTAGCGCTTTTGATGCTTTATTTGTGGTTTTAAATCAGCTAATTGGAAGCTTACATATTAAAGCTGATGAGTTTAAACATGTCATCAAAATGGGGCGTACACAGTTACAAGATGCAGTTCCGATGACTTTGGGGCAAGAGTTCCGTGCATTTGCAACATTATTAAAAGAAGATTTGAAGTTGATTGAGCAAAATCGACAGCTTTTATTGGAAATTAATTTAGGTGCGACAGCAATTGGTACTGGCGTGAATTCTCCTGCAGGTTATGCGGCCAAGGCCGTTGAAAATCTAGCTCATTTGACCGGTCTAAAATTGCAAGGTGCAGAAGACTATGTCGAAGCAACCAGCGATTGTGGCGTATTTATTTTATTATCGAGTTGCTTAAAACGTTTAGCTGTCAAACTTTCTAAAATTTGTAATGACTTACGTCTTTTAAGTTCTGGGCCACGTACAGGTTTAGCGGAAATTCGATTACCTGAGTTACAAGCAGGTTCGTCGATCATGCCTGCAAAGGTCAATCCCGTGATCCCAGAAGTGGTCAACCAAATTGCATTTCGAGTAATGGGGAATGATTTAACCATCACTTTAGCCGCAGAAGCAGGGCAATTACAATTAAATGTCATGGAGCCGGTGATTGCATTGTCCATGAATGAATCGATTGAGCTTTTGGTGAATGCCGTAAAAACATTAGACAGCAAATGCATTCAAGGGATTCAGGCAAATGAGCAAGCATGTTTTGATGCTGTGATGCGTAGTGTAGGAATCGTGACCTTACTCGATCCATATTTAGGTCATGCAAAATGTGATGAAATCGGTAAGCAATGTATTGCCGAAAATAAAACCATTCGCCAAGTGGTTTTAGAGCAAGAGCTGTTAACTGAAAGTCAATTAGATGAAATTTTCTCGATTGAAAATTTAGTTTCTGAAGTGACACCATTTAGTATGCCACTGGCTCAAGTGAGTTAAATGCTTATTTAAGACTCTTAAATAGTAAATGAAGAGTAAATGACGAAGGTTAATCCTTCGTTTTTTATTTGAAGAAATCAGTGGTAAAGCTAGAGAACTAATCTGATGGCAGTGATGTATTAAGTCTCTAATAGGAACTTAATTTCTAAAAGAAAGTATTGTGTTGAGATTAGAGCTTTATAGAAACTGAAGATAGCTATTATTTTTCTATATATAGCCATGAACGTTTGGATGAAAAATTTAGCGCATAGATAAAGTCAGAACAGCTTTAACTTGCCCCAAAAAGGACGTAATCGAAGTACAATAGGTTTTTTATCATGTTGTAGATAGTCAGATGTTTAATAAGTTAGTCGATTTATTCAAAGGCGCTAAAGAGTCGCCTGAGCAACTTTACTTAGAACAACACCACATTCAATATGATGAAACTCAGGGCTATATCATTGAAGGCGTAGTTTTAAATACATTGTCTGAACGTATGGAATATCTGTCGAATAGAAAAATGACAAATTTCGATGATTTAAAACAGCTCTATGCAACTGCAATGATTATCAATGAAAAAATAGACTTGGAAATTGCAAATAAACGTTTTGTTGCAAGATTAGGCAATACTGAAGAAAATCTTTTGCAGTTTAAACTTTATGTCAAACTATTGAATGATTATTATCGTCAATTCATCCGTGATCGTAAGTAAGTGAATAGAGTGCTGCATTTGAGTTTGATGGGTGCGTTAATGGTACACATCAATAGAAAATACAATCGCAAATTCATATTGGTTAAAACACTGTATATAGTTGCTTAAATCTCGGAATGTAAAAAGCATCGTGTTAATATGATCACCAAGTGGTTAAAACATTAAAAGCTATTTACATCATGTTCCAGCAAGAAATTTCACAACTCAATCTTAAACAGCTTAAAGCTGGCGAAAAGCGGTGGGTCGGAAACTTACAAGGCTCATCTGCTGCATTATTATTTAAAGAAATTAGCAAACAATCGAAACAGTTGTTTGTGATTGTTGCACGTAATAATCAGCATCTCGGGCAGTTAGAAAGTGAGCTGGAATTTTACGGAATCAAGCCGACTATTTTCCCAGATTGGGAAATTTTACCTTATGACCGACTATCGCCACATCAAGACATTGTTTCTGAACGCTTGGCGATTTTGTCCAATATGCCACAGCAAGGTGTGTTGTTGGTTTCAGCAACAACTTTAGCGCAGCGAGTTGCACCGGCATCTTGGGTATTAGGTGAACACTTTGATATTAAAGTGGGTCAAAAATTTGATATCGAACAACAAAAATTAAGATTAGTACAAGCGGGCTATCACTTAGTGGACACCGTTTATGATCATGGTGAATTTGCAGTACGCGGCAGCATCATGGATATTTACGCTTCGGGGCAAAGTTCACCAATTCGTATTGACTTATTTGATGATGAAATCGATACCCTCAAATTCTTTGATCCTGAAACTCAGCGAACCACCCAAAATTTAGATCATTTTACGGTTTTACCTGCAAAAGAATTTCCATTAAAAGAAGCGCGTTCACTGTTTCGTGATCGATATGCGGAAAATTTTCCGACGGCAAATCCAAAGAAAAACCCAATTTATCAAGATGTACAAGACGGTATAGCTTCACCGGGTATTGAGTTTTATTTTCCGTTGTTCTTCTCTGAACAAGCCATGAGAGAGCAAAGTACGCTATTTTCGTACTTACCAGAGAGTGGCATTGTCATTACAGATAAAGCTATTGATGACACATTGATTCAGTTTTGGTCGGATATTGTGCGTCGTTATGAAGACCGCCGTAATAATGTCGACCAACCGATTTTGCCGCCAGAGCAGATTTTCCTACAACCAAATCAAGTGTTAGAACAATTAAATCTCTGCCGTCGTATCGTGGCTTCACCTGAGGCTTTTGATGAACGTAATGGCGTGATCAATCTTACTGCTGAGATTCCACCCCGTTTACCTGTCGATCCAAAACGTGAAAAGCCATTTTCTGCGGTTAAGCAATATATAGATGCGGCAAATTATCCAGTGCTTTTGGTGGCTGAAAGCGCTGGTCGACGTGAAACTTTAAAAGATGCATTGCGTCCAAGTTTGGGTGATATCTCAACGGTCGAAAGTTTTGATGATTTTATGCATTCTATGCATGCGATTGCGATCACCAATGCGCCCTTAGATCGTGGTTTATTGCTAACTGACAAACTCAGTGTAATTTCTGAAAATCAGCTTTATGAACACCGTGTGGTTCAACGTCGTCGTAAACGCCAACAGGAAGTATCAGAAGAGTTTCTTGTTCGTAGTTTAACCGAGCTAAGTATTGGCGCACCTGTGGTTCATATTGATTATGGTGTGGGGCGATATGCAGGTTTAATTACCTTGAGTATCGATGACCAAGACCATGAGTTTTTGCAGTTAGACTATGCCGATGCAGCTAAGGTGTATGTCCCTGTAACAAACCTGCATTTAATTAGCCGATACAGTGGTGGTGACCCAGATCTAGCACCATTACATAAATTGGGCACAGATGCATGGTCTAAAGCCAAACGCAAGGCTTTAGAGCAGATCCATGATGTGGCGGCAGAACTTTTACATATTCAAGCCCGTCGTCACTCGAAGCCGGGTTATGGATTTGAACTGGATCAAAGTCTGTATATGCAGTTTGCCAGTGGCTTCGCCTATGAAGAAACTTTAGACCAAGCCAATGCTATTGAAGCGACACTGTATGACATGCAACAAGCGAAGCCGATGGATCGCTTGGTTTGTGGTGATGTCGGTTTTGGTAAAACAGAAGTGGCCATGCGTGCTGCATTTGTGGCAGTACAAAATAACAAACAAGTGGCTGTACTTGTGCCAACCACGTTGTTGGCGCAGCAGCACTACGAGTCTTTCAAAGACCGTTTTGCGGACTGGCCTGTACGTATTGAAGTCCTTTCACGCTTTGGTTCATCAAAATCACATACCAAAACCATTGAAGACCTCGCAGAAGGCAAAGTGGATATTGTGATTGGCACACATAAAATCTTGCAGGAAAGTGTGCAATTTAAAAATCTCGGCCTCATGATCGTGGATGAAGAGCACCGTTTTGGTGTACGTGATAAAGAGAGAATTAAAGCCTTACGTGCCGATGTTGATATGCTAACGCTAACTGCAACGCCTATTCCACGTACGCTGAATATGGCTTTTAGTGGTATGCGTGATCTATCTATTATTGCAACGCCACCTGCCCGTCGTCTTGCTGTGAAAACTTTTGTGCAAGAACACACTGGGGATTCGATTAAAGAAGCCATCTTGCGTGAACTATTACGTGGCGGGCAAGTGTATTTCTTACACAATGAAGTCGAGACCATTGAACGTACGGCAGAAACTCTACGTGAATTGGTTCCTGAAGCCCGAGTTGCGGTAGCACATGGTCAAATGCGTGAGCGTGAGCTAGAGCAAATCATGCAGCAGTTCTATCACAAAGAATATAACGTGCTGGTGTGTTCAACCATTATTGAAACTGGGATTGACGTGCCAAACGCCAATACCATTTTGATTGAGCGTGCAGATAAACTGGGACTTGCGCAGTTGCACCAATTACGTGGTCGTGTCGGTCGATCGCACCATCAAGCATACGCCTATTTACTTGTACCTTCGCTCAAAGGCTTAAAGGGTGATGCTGAAAAACGCCTAGATGCCATTTCTCGTGCATCGACTTTGGGTGCGGGCTTCATGTTGGCTACAGAAGACTTAGAAATTCGTGGCGCAGGTGAGTTGCTGGGTGAACAGCAAAGTGGCTCAATGCAAACCATCGGTTATAGCCTGTATATGGAAATGCTTGAAAAAGCCACCAAAGCCATTCAAAAAGGTAAAACGCCTAACTTTGACTCTCCATTGTCATTAACGGCTGAAATTAGCATGCACATGCCAGCCTTAATTCCAGATGATTATTTAGGTGATGTACATCAACGGTTATTGTTCTATAAACGCATTAGTAATACGGATACTCAAGAGAAACTCGATAACATTCGTATGGAGTTAATTGATCGTTTCGGCTTGCCGCCGCAAGCAGTCAAGCAATTATTCTCTGTCCATCAGTTGCGTTTAAAAGCGGAACAATTGGGTATCACAAAAATTGATATCAGCTCACATGGCGGCAGTATTGAGTTCTCGCCAGATACACCAGTTCAAGCCATATCGATCATTCAAATGATGCAAAAGCATCCGACTTTCTTCCGAATGGAAGGTGGACAGCGTCTAAAAGTGATGGTCATGCTCGAAGAATATGACAAACGCATTCAATTTATAAATGACTTATTAGACAGTTTGCTGAAGGAATTGGCGCCAAATCAATAGATTTGGCGTATAAATTGCTTGTTTAGAATGAGTAGATTTTCATGAGTGTTTTTTATATAGAAGAAACGCTTGATTTTTTTGAAAAATTTATTAGAGTCATAAGCACGCAACGTTTTATTCAAATGCAGTTTATTTGTAATGAAACGTTCTGTACAGAATATTCACACCCATAAGGATGTGATAGTATTAGCCATCATTCTAATTTTGCATCATTTATAAAGATATGTTTAGTTTACATCCACAACTTGCTCAAGATACGTTTTATGTAGGCGACTTTCCTCTGTCAACATGTCGTTTGATGAATGATATGCAATTCCCGTGGCTTATTTTGATTCCACGTGTTCCGGGAATTACAGAGCTTTATGAATTAAGTCAGGCAGACCAAGAGCAGTTTTTACGTGAATCAAGCTGGTTATCAAGCCAATTGTCACGTGTATTCCGTGCAGACAAAATGAATGTAGCTGCATTGGGTAATATGGTTCCACAATTACATTTTCATCATGTTGTTCGTTATCAAAATGATGTGGCTTGGCCGAAACCAGTTTGGGGTACGCCAGCAGTTCCTTATAACAATGATGTCTTGGCACACATGCGCCAAACACTAATGCTTGCACTACGTGGTCAAGGTGATATGCCTTTCGATTGGCGTATGGACTAATCCCGATTTACGGACAATATCAGGATAGTAGAAGAATGAGTGTCCGTATGGGGGCGATCGAGTGCCGTTAGACAATTTAATCAGCAAAGAGCCTAAACAGTTTGAATATTTTCATCGTTTGATGGGATATATCATGCTGTCTTTGGTGATTATTGTCTATCATTACACTCAGCCAGATACGCAATATCAAATCTATATTCCTGCATTTTTATTTTTTCTGATTTTAGTCGTTCCTAAGTTTTCTCATTGGTTAATTTATCGATATAGCAATCAAGTTAAGCGTAATGTGCTTTTTCTGATCGATATCATAGTAATTGCTGTACTAATGTCTGCAGTACATTTAAGCCTTGTTTTAACTTTTCTTGCGGTCTTTGCGCTGCTATATACAACCATTTATAACAAAATTAATTTCTTAATGATGTCCTTGGCCGGGATTGTAGGCGTCACTGTATTTTATTTATGTAATATTTATGTCTTTGGTTTTCAAGAATATTTTGAGTCAACCAGCAGTGAATTAACCGTTCTTGGCTTTTTATGCCTCATTACCTATTTCAGTGTGGGGACATTTTATCAACACACCCAAGTTCAGTCTTTGAGCAATAAAAAGAACCACTATTATGATCAGATGAATCGTTATATGGAATTCGCCAATCAATTGAGTCGTTATGCGCCTATGCAACTTTGGCAATCGATTATGAAAGGTGAGTCTGAAGCTAAAATCGAATATAAACGTAAAAAACTCACGATTTTCTTTTCAGATATTCAAGGGTTCACAGAACTTTCTGAAACATTAATCCCAGACGATTTAGCATTTCTACTCAATGACTATTTGAGTCATATGACTGAGATTGCCAAACAGTATGAAGCGACTGTCGATAAATTTATGGGTGATGCAATTCTAATCTTCTTTGGTGATCCACATAGCCAAGGCGTAGAGCAAGACGCAAAAACCTGTTTAGAGATGGCAATGGTCATGCGTCAGCAAATGAAGTTGCTGCGTGAACGCTGGATTAAAATGGGTTATCCGCCGCTACACATTCGTATGGGTATTTCTACAGGGTATTGCCACGTTGGGAACTATGGTGCGGCTCACCGTATGGCTTATACCATCGTGGGTCGTGATGCCAACTTGGCTGCAAGATTACAGAGTGCTGCCGAAGTCGACGAAATTTTGATTTCAGACGATACGCATCATTTAGTGAAAAATGACTATTTATGTGCACCCAAAGCACCGATCTTCTTAAAAGGCATCAAAGGCCCAGTACGTACTTGGCAAGTGATGGAAAAATACACCTCTCAGAAAACAGATTATCAGCGGTGGTTTGACTACGAATATAAAGGCTTTAATCTATTGTTGAACTTAGATGAAGTACAAAACTTTGAATATCCTGAACTAATACATGTTTTAGAACGCATGATTCAACGCCTACAAACACAGCAAAAAATGACTAACTCTGCTGGTATCGTCAAACTGAATTTAGAAGATGAAGTTATTGAAGAAGTCAAAAAAACTGAATCTCACTCTTAATTTCACATATACATTGTAAAAATTAGATCTAATCGTATCACGTAAAATTTTAACAATAACTCAGTTCATGCTTTTATAAAAATTTCTTATTTTTGAAATATTAAATAAATTTATCCATAAAAAAGCCAGTTACGATGAACTGGCTTTTTGATTATAGAAAATTATCTATAAATTAATGATTTTCTGAAGCATGGTTGATGGTGTATTTGGGAATTTCAATTTCCAAATCTTCATCTTCAATTTTTACTTGGCATGACAGACGAGAGTCTGGTTCTAATCCCCAAGCACGATCGAGAAGATCTGCTTCGACATCATCCATTTCATCTAGACCATCAAAACCTTTACGTACAACCACATGGCAAGTGGTGCATGCTTTAGACATATCACATGCATGTTCAATTTTGATGCCGTTTTTTAACATGCTTTCACAAAGGTTAGCATTTGCTTCGACTTCAAACTCAGCGCCGTTTGGGCAGATTGTTGCGTGAGGCAGTACTTTAATACGTGGCATAATCTTGACCTATAAATTAATTTGAGTTTGACCAGTCATCGAGTTTTGTGCCTTTCAGTGCGGCATCAATGTGCTGATTCATACGAGCTGCAGCAAATGCATCGCTATGTATTTTAAGCTGTTCTACAGCATGTTCAATAGCTTTGATATCTGTCGTTTCAAGTGCAGCATCTAAAACTGTGCGTGCAGAGGTGAGGGAACTTTGTTGCTCTTGGCTGAGAAGTTGAGCATCCACTTTAAGTGCTTGATCAAGTGCTTCAAGTTCACGTTTTGCTTCCACTTTGGTTTCTTGAAGATGGCGTAAGTTTTTGTCTTCTTCAGCAAACTTATAACCATCAATCAGTAAGCGTTCAGTGTCGGCATCAGATAAACCATAAGAAGGTTTGATGTCAATTTGAGCATGCACACCAGAAGTGGTTTCTTTGGCTGACACCGTCAATAAACCATCTGCGTCAACTTGGAAAGTCACTTCGATACGTGCTTGACCTGCAGTCATCGGTGGAATACCACGAAGTACAAAACGACCTAGACTACGGCAATGTTCAACCAAATCACGCTCACCTTGTACAACATGAATCAACATCGCTGTTTGACCATCTTGATAGGTTGTGAATTCTTGGCGACGCGCCACAGGAATGGCTGTGTTACGCGAAATAAGGCGCTCAACCAAACCGCCCATGGTTTCTAAACCTAAAGAAAGCGGCGTGACGTCTAAAAGCAGTGAACCATCTTTAGAGTTACCAATAAGTTGGTTCGCTGTAATCGACGCGCCAATGGCAACAACTTCATCAGGGTTGATGGTGCAAAGAGGTTCTTGATTGAAGACATCTTGAACGGCTTTTTGTACAGCATACGAGCGGGTAGAACCACCGACCAATACCACATTTTGAATATCGCTGAGCTCAAGCTTGGCATCACGCATGACACGTTTACAAACGCTGATGGTTTTATCCAAAGCAACTTTGATGATTGATTCAAAAGTAGGGCGGTCTAAAGTCAATGATTGATCAAGAACTTTAAGCTCTACAGATTTAGCCTCGGTTAGAGCTTCTTTTGCTTTACGTGCAGAAACAATGAAATGCGCATATTCAGCATCATCTAAAGTTTCAATGTTCAGTTGTTTTTTTGCCCATTTTACAATCAGACGGTCTAAGTCATCACCACCAAGCGCCGTGTGGCCACCAGTTGCTAGAACTTCAAAAACACCTTGAGAGAAACGTAAAATTGAAACGTCAAAGGTGCCGCCACCTAAATCATAGATCACATAGTTTTGATCATGTGCAAGATTGGTGTCTTGGTCTAAGCCATAAGCTACTGCCGCAGCAGTCGGTTCATTTAATAGACGTAGTACATTTAAACCTGCAAGCTGCGCTGCATCACGCGTTGCTTGACGCTGTGCTTCATCAAAATAGGCAGGTACAGTAATGACAGCACCATTTACTGGATTGTTTAAGCTGCTTTCTGCAAGGTCTTTAAGCTGTTTTAAAATTTCTGCAGAAATTTCAACGGGTGTTTTACGACCTTGTGCAGTTTCAAAAGCAGGCATTTCATTCGCTTCACCGACTAAGTTGTACGGGTGTTGGAATTTGATATCTGCTTTAGAGCGACCCATAAAGCGTTTTACAGAAACGATGGTGTTTTTAGGATCAGTCGTTAAGAATGCCTTTGCGTCGTCACCATATTGCGTAGTGGATTCGTCATAGTGTGCAATAGAAGGGAGTAACACACGACCATGTTCATCGTTAAGCACTTTCGCTTTACCAGAAAGTACCGTGGCTACTAAAGAGTGTGTAGTCCCAAGATCGATACCAATTGCGATGCGGTGTTCATGCGGCGCACTTGATTGACCAGGTTCTGCAATTTGCAAGAGAGCCATGTGTGTTACATCCTTTGAACGTCAAATATAAAAAATAAATTAAAAATCATCGTCTAAATCAAAGCTATCGTCGTCTAAGAAGCGATCTTCAGCTTTATCGATGTCAGCCATTACTTTTTGGAAGAAGCGTAATTTACGTACGGTATCACGTGCTTCAGCCCAGTCTTCGTCGTCATAATCAATCTTGAATTCACGAACCAAACCGTCAATCCATTGCTGAACTTCAGTTTTAAGTGAAGTGAGGTCATCAGCAGAGCCTGCCTCATCTAACTGTTCACGAATTTCTAAGGCATCTTGTAGGAACTCAAAATCACTAATTGATTGATCAAGGTGATAATCTTGTTTTTTGAGACTTAATAGATATGCAGCGCGGCTATCAACATTGGATAAAGCTTTAAATGCTTGATTAATCTCACTGGATTTAATCAGGGCTAGATCTTTGTCTTCGGCTTTATCTGGATGATATTGTTGCTGCAACTTTAAAAATTCAGATTTTAAAACTGCTAAATCAATATCGAGTGCTACAGGTAAGTTAAACAACTCAAAATGATTCATGGGAGATGGTGTCCGCAATAGAGGTGCAAAAAGTGTTGCTTTAAATGCAATTAAAACAGTGAATTTTACACTGTTTTAATGCGAAAAAGGAGTGTGGAAAAGGCTTAAACCGTAAACGATTCGCCGCAGCCACATTCGCCTTTTTTATTTGGGTTATTAAATTCAAAACCTTCGTTTAATCCATTTTTCACATAGTCCATCTCCATACCTTCGAGATAAACTAAGCTTTTTGGGTCAACGAATACTTTTACGCCAAACTGATCGAATACTTGGTCATGCGTGTCAATATCATCGACAAACTCAAGTACATAAGCTAAACCAGAACAGCCAGAAGTTTTCACGCCAACGCGAATGCCTTCACCCTTACCGCGATTCTTGATGTAATTGCTGATATGAGTTGCAGCATTTTCAGTTAAATGAATCATGAAAACTCCGTTAATCTTTTTTAAAACACGTAAACAATTAAGCTTTTACTTTCTTGCTACGGTAGTCTTCTACAGCAGCTTTGATTGCATCTTCAGCAAGTACAGAGCAGTGTACTTTTACTGGTGGAAGTGCAAGTTCAGTTGCAATATCAATGTTCTTAATTGCTTGAGCTTCATCAAGAGTTTTGCCTTTTAGCCACTCTGTTACTAATGAGCTAGATGCAATTGCTGAACCACAACCGTAAGTTTTGAAGCGAGCTTCTTCAATTACGCCGTTGTCATCAACTTGGATCTGTAGACGCATAACATCGCCACAAGCTGGTGCACCGACCATACCTGTACCAACGTTTTCTGCATTTTTGTCTAAAACACCAACATTACGAGGGTTTTCGTAATGATCAATTACTTTTTCGCTATAAGCCATGACGCTTCTCCAAACCTCGGGGTCAGCCTTAAGATTAATATGGGGGTGAAATTACGTTAATCAATGAGATAGCCTTAAAATAAAAGCTATCTCACCGGGATGAATTAGTGTTCAGCCCATTCTACAGAATTAAGGTCGATACCTTCTTTGTACATATCCCAAAGCGGTGAAAGATCACGTAGTTTTTCAACTGCTGCTTTGGTAATTTCAAGTACATGGTCAATATCGGCTTCAGTGGTGTATTTACCAAAGCTGAAACGAATCGAGCTATGAGCCAATTCATCTGAAAGACCCAATGCACGAAGTACATAAGATGGCTCTAAAGTTGCTGATGTACATGCAGAACCAGAAGATACTGCGCAATCCTTAAGTGCCATCATTAACGATTCACCTTCAACAAAGTTAAAGCTGACGTTTAGATAGTTTGCAACGTTGTATTCTGGGTGACCGTTCAGGAAGACTTGTTCAAGACCTTGCAAGCCATTCCAAAGTTTGTCACGAAGTACACGAATACGAGTTTGTTCGGCATGAAGGTTTTTACCTGCAAGTTCGAACGCTTCGCCCATACCCACGATTTGGTGAGTCGCTAGCGTACCTGAACGCATACCACGTTCATGACCGCCACCGTGCATTTGCGCTTTAATACGTACACGTGGTTGACGACGTACATAAAGAGCACCAATACCTTTAGGACCATAGATTTTGTGGCCAGAGAAGCTCATCAAATCAACTTTCATTGTTGAAAGATCAATTTCTACTTTACCTGCAGCTTGCGCAGCATCTACGTGGAAATAAGTTTTGTTTGCACGAGTCAATTCACCGATTGCAGCTACATCTGTAGTTGTACCGATTTCATTGTTCACCATCATCAAAGATACAAGAATCGTATCTGGACGAAGGGCAGCTTGAACCATTTCAGGTGTAATTAAACCTGTTTTTGCTTCTGGCTCAAGATAAGTAATTTCGAAGCCTTCTTCTTCAAGCTCGCGGCAAGTATCAAGAATTGCTTTATGTTCAATTTTACTTGTAATAATGTGCTTGCCTTTAGATGCATAGAACTGAGCAATACCTTTAAGCGCAAGGTTGTCAGATTCAGTTGCACCAGAAGTCCAAACGATTTCGCGTGGATCAGCTTTTACTAGATTAGCAACTTGTTCACGTGCATATTCTACTTTTTCTTCTGCCTGCCAGCCGTAAGCATGAGAACGAGAAGCTGCATTACCAAAAGTACCGTCAAACGTTAGACATTCCATCATACGTTCTGCGACTTGAGGGTCTACAGGTGTAGTTGCTGCATAGTCAAGATAAATAGGACGCTTCATGTCAAATACCTGTAACCGATAAAAGGGCTGAATCAAAGTTTGCTGAATTTTGACGAATAGATACGGTTTGAACGTTATCGCGTGCTACAAGGTCAGCAAGGGTGATTTTTGCAAGATAATCGGCAATGTGGTGGGAGAGTTCCTGCCATAAATCATGAGTCAAGCACATTGCACCATTTTGGCAGTTGCCTTTGTGGTCACAACGGGTTGCATCAACTGTTTCATTTACAGCTTCAATAATTTCCAAAACAGTGATGTCTTCAGCACTACGAGCAAGGTGATAACCACCGTTTGCTCCACGGATGCTGGAAACTAAGCCGTGACGCTTTAATTTTGCAAATAACTGCTCAAGATAGGCCACTGAAATGGTTTGACGAGCTGCAATTTCTGCAAGAGTGATCGTTTGTTCAGTTGGCTGCAAAGCTAGATCAAGTAGAGCAGTCACTGCGTAGCGACCGCGAGTTGTTAAGCGCATGATTCGATACACATGTTAAGTCTAGATGTGCAGATTTTATGAATCCTGACTAAAATAGTCAAGTTTTTTTGAGATTGTTTATTTGTTTTATTTTGTCTGAAAAATTATGTATTTATTTGAACCACACATTATACACTAATAACGTTATTAAAAGAACAGATATTAGACTAAAAGCGATATTAATCCGCTTTTGACGGCGTTCGATACGCTTAATACGGTTTTTGTATTGTTTAACTTCAACTTGCAGTGTGTTGATTTTAGAGCGTTGCTGTTCAATTTTTTCTAAAAGTGGGGCAATACGTTTTTTAGACGCAACGATATCGTTTTCTTCGACAGGTTCAGACAGCCAGTGTTTCCAGTCAGATAAAATTTTCGGCACACTAAATAATGAAACCAGATCGCGAAATTCATCTTTCAGAACCACATCACCATCGATCCGCATGGTTTTGATGCTTTTACGATTACCAAATACAAAAATTTTCACCAAATCCATTAATGTCGTGCGGACATCAAGGTCGATGGCTTTATCTGGAGATTTCGTGTCGAACAGAATACCGTGCTCAGTAAACTGAACATAAAAGTCAAAATAAGGGATGTAGCTATTTATTTTCAGTGCGACTTTTTGATCAACAAATTTTTTAGCTTGTAATGCTACAACACGGTCATGTTTTAAAATGAAAGTAAAAATCGTTTCTAAAACAATCAGGGTCATAGTAAGCAACAAATGTGGTTGAGCTTGTGTTTGTTGCGTATCACTCATAAAAAAAATGTCCTTGTTAAAATCTGAAAGCACTGGAAACTGAGCATCCTGCTCTAGAGGAACTTAGAATATACCAAAAAGTTGGTAATTCACCAGCTTTGTAGAACAGTTTAATCAATCTATCAAGTCATATGTTTGCTATTATGTTGTTAAAATGAAGAATCACATGTTGCTGTGCACATAAAATAATCAGGAGAAGTGCGGATTATGGAAAATACAGAAAGCATAATTGACGATGTGCAAGAAACATCAGGAAAGCAGGTTAAACCTCGGGTACGTAGTCATTCTGATCGGCGCTCTAAAATGGATTTTCGCAAATATACCAAACAGATTTGGTTGGCTGGATTAGGTGCTTTTTCACGTGCAGAAGGCGAAGGAAATAAGCTTTTTGACTCTTTAGTCAAAGTTGGAGAGGAGCTTGAGTCCAAAACGATTGATATTGCAGATCAAACTGTCGAAAAAGTTTCAGAAAAAGCCAAAGAATCTGTAACTGATACGAAAGATAAAGTAGAAAAAATTTTAGATAATGGTGTTAATCATTCTTTAAACCGTTTAGGATTGGTGACTGTAAAGGATTTACAGCACTTAGAAAGGCTTATACTTCAATTACATACTAAAGTTGACCAATTGGCCGAAGAAAATGCCCAACTGAGGTCCGAAATACTAAAAAAACACTAACTTTTTTACTATTATCGAATTTTCAAGGTTTTTTTCGTCAAAAAATTCTATAAAAAGAGGTTGAGGAGTATTGCGTTTAACCCTAAAGCATTGCTATAAAGGCGTTATGGCGTTTTATACAAATTCTTGAACCTTAAATAAACGATATTAAGAGGACGTAATTTTCATGAATAAATCAGAATTAATTGATGCAATTGCCGAAAATGGGGGATTATCTAAGGCCGATGCCGGTAAAGCTTTAGATGCTACAATTGCTGCAGTTACCAATGCATTAAAAGCTGGTGATACAGTTACTTTAGTTGGTTTCGGTACTTTCAGCGTTAAAGAACGCGCTGCACGTACTGGTCGCAACCCACAAACTGGTGCGACTTTAGAAATCAAAGCAAGCAAAGTTCCTAGCTTCAAAGCTGGTAAAGGCTTGAAAGATTCTGTAGCTTAATCTTATTAAGCACATGAGACGCGCCATTATTTGGCGCGTTTTTTATTGGTAAATGTGATTAATTGATATATCGCATTCATTCATCTCGGGTTTTCGGTTAAAATTCACCGCAAATAAAATATTGGAATACTTATGGAATCGTTTCGTAAAGTCATTAAGGGTTGGCTGGGCAAGGTCTTGCTCGTTTTATTTTTGACCCCTTTAGCACTTGTAGGTATTGAAGGATATTTTAGTGGTGGATCTAAAGATGCAGCAAAGACTGTAAACGGTACTGAAATTTCTCAAAAAGAACTCGAAGCACTGACGAACTCATTAAAAGAACAATATCTGGCATATGCTCAGGGTGATGAAACATTATTGAATCAAAATTTCATTAGCAATAAAGCGATGGATACTTTGGTTTCACGCCAATTGTTATTGCAACAAGCTGATAAATTAGGCATTAGCTTGAGTGATGCACAAATTGTGCAAATGATTCATCAGCAGCCAAGCTTCCAAGTCAATGGTCAATTTTCAGATGAAGCGTTTGGGAGATACCTCGAATCGATTGGTATGACGAACCGCACATTCATTGATAACTTACGTAAAGACCATGCTTTAAAAATGTTGTCTACAACATTTATGGAATATGCATTGGTGAGTAAGCTTGATATCTTGCAAATTGCGAACTTACAAACGGAACAACGTAGTATTCAGTTGGCGAGCATTAATCTTGAAAATTACAAGAAAAATGTAAAAGTATCTGATGCCGAAATTGCCGCTTATTATGAGCAGCATAAAAACAAATTTAAGCAAGCAACCAGTATTGATGCAGATTTTGTCGTATTAACACCTGCCAATATTACTGCACCTGTAGAAGCTGCAACTGATGCTGAATTGAAAGAAGCGTATAACAGCTTTGTTGAGAATGCACAGAAGTCAGTTAAACCACTCGTTAAGCACATCATGATCACTGCAGACAGTCGTTCAGATGTCGAAGCTAAAAAACTGGCTGAAAGTGTTCAAGCTAAAATTAAAGCGGGTTTAAGCTTTGACCAAGCTGCAGCGCAATTCTCTGAAGATCCGGAATCTAAAGCAAAAGGTGGTGAACTGGTTGCTTATGAAAAAGGTGTGTTTGGTGATGCGTTTGATGCTGCAGTTGAAGGTGCTCTAGCTGGTCAAGTGACTGCTCCAGTGAAAACAGACAGTGGTTATCACTTGATCGAAAAAGTGGCACCAGCTGTAAAAGTGGCTTCATTTGAACAAGAAAAAGCACGTCTACAAGCTGAAGTTGCTGCTTCGAAAAAAGCCAATGTTTTTTCTGACACTGTAAACAGCCTCAATGACATGGTCGTGAGCAGTGATGCCCTTGATGTCGTGGTTCAAGAAGTGAAAGGCGTAAAAGTACAATCATTGAATGGCTTAACATTAGCATCGCAACATCCAGTTTTAAGTGATGCAAACGTCAAAGTTAAATTGTTTAACGATGATGTTAAAAATGGTGAACGTAATGTTTCATCGAGCATTCAGTTGAAAAACGGTGATGTGGTTTGGGTGAAAGTGCGTAACTATCATGCTGCGGGTGTTCAAACCTTAGCTGAAGCGAAAGCGCATGTGAAAACTCAGTTGATTGAAAAGAAAGCGTCTGATGCTGCAAAAGCCCAGATTCAAGCGACATTAAAAGAGTTTGCTGCAAAACCTGCTGCTTCAGTTGCAAAAGGCAGTTTAAACTTTGAAAATGCGGGTACATTCACTCGTGCGGATGGTTTGTTAAAACGCGAAATTCAACGTGCTGCATTTAGTGTAAAAGCGCCGAAAGCAGGTCATTGGTCTGTTACTACGACTAATCTACCAAATGAATTGGTTGTGGTTGCTGTGACTGCAGTGAACAAACAATCTGATGCGGCATTAACGGGTGAGCAGTTAGATGAGTTAACAAAACTTTATCAACAGCTTCGTGGTCAACAAGAATTTGATGACTACACACGTTATCTAAAAGATCATGCCAAAATTAAATAATTAAGGCAGCTTTAAAAAAAACCAGCTTTCGAGCTGGTTTTTTTATGTTTAAGTTTAATGCATCACACTTTAAGAAAAACTTTTAAAAACAAAGATTAAATAAAATTGACTATTTAAATAATTCTCTTAAATTGAGTTTGGGAAGGCATTTTCCCAAATAAATATAATGATGTGATTTGAGGGTGTTATGCAAAAGATGAGAGATTTAAACGGTATTTTAAAAAACATTTTGGGACAAGTTGAAATAAAGCAGTTGCTGATTCAGGGGAAAACACAGCATCAGCATATTCCCTCAACACCAGAAGTGACTGGACTAGATGATCTTATAACTGGCACGGCAGAGCCAAAAACATGGGTGATCATTTCAGTCGGTGAAACTGTTACACGGGTCAAAGTGGATAAACAAGGACATCGGCAGATTGATAATCCACTGAAGGATGGTGGAGTTGCCACAATTTATGCGGTAAATCATCATGGCTTACGCTCAGAGGCAATAATGATTGCTCCAATTGCAGAGCCAAGTGTGCTACCCAAGATGCCGGAAATAATTGAAAAAGGCGAATATTTGGTTGGTAAAGCTGATGCAGGAAATACGGTGGTTGTGACCTATGGTGAGCAAGAGTTTATAACAGTTGCTGATGTAAATGGCGATTGGTCGATGCTCAATCCTTTAACGACCACAGGTGCAATAAGTGTTGTGGCAATTGATCAGGACGGTAATCGTTCTGAGGCGTTGCATACAGCGCAAATCATTTTACCGCAAGCTGTTACGATTTTAGAGTCTGGCGCGGTGATATCAGGTACTGCCGCACCAAATACGACTGTTGTGATTTAGTCGGATCAAGCGGTCTATCGTATTCAGGTCGATGAAAATGGTGATTGGTCAATAGAAAATCCAGTGGCAAATGGTGGCATGTTGATGATTGTTGTGGAAGATCAATTTGGTCAGCAATCTCCTGCGATTGGCTTGGTATTTCCATTTATTCAGACCTCGCCTGAAAATCCAAGCTATCTACTGCCGGCGCCAGAAGTGACGCTAAATACTGAAAAACTCGAAGGCAATGCATTTCAACAGGCTAAAATCATTGTTACAGCCAATGGTCAAGAGTACGTGACGTATGCCAATGAAAGTGGTTTTTGGTCGATGGATAACCCGATTCAAAATGGTGGCTTTGCAACAATCGTGGCGGAGGACAGTCGTGGTGTTCAATCGCCTGAAATCTCAATAGCTAAACTGTTTCTTGCACAACCTGAATCATCTGTTGAACTTACAGAGATTTTATTGGCAAGTGATGAGCAAAGTGAAAACCAAAATGACAGTCAAATTGAGCCGATTCAATCTGTGATCAATCTAGATACGCTTTTACAGGATGCGAATGAAGTCCCAATTGTATTGCACACCGATGAACAGGATTTGATCGCATTGGGCAGCGACGTTTCAAATCCGCCCGCTATACTTCCTGCGCTTGAATATCCAAGCTTACTCATTGAAGCTCCACTGACACCGTCTGATTGGCTTGCTTAGAAATATGAACCAGCTTCCGAGCTGGTTTTTTTTGGTTTAAATTGACAGATATAATTTTTATTTAAAAGATTTGGCAAATGAAATATTGACTCTAGCATCGTAGATTGGTGTTCTCAAAAATAATATGAAAAAAATAACTCATCACGACAAAGGATTAAGTGGATGATATCTCTGTATATGCCTCAATGTAAACGTTTAAAGAACCCGTTATTGCGATGGATGGATCATTATTTTAAACACATGATACAGATGCTACTAACGATTTGCGTTGCCAGTAGTATTCAAGCTGCAGAACTAAACTTTCAAAAAGTTTTAGAGCAGGAAAGAGCTTGGGCGGGCTTGAGTAGTAAAAAAGTCAAAAATAATGAAATCGAATGGACATACAGTGAAGGAGGAGATCCACGAAAACCGACGCTACTGTTGCTGCATGGTTTGTCAGGCACGCGTGATAATTGGAACCGAGTTGCCCGTTATTTAACGCCCAATTATCATGTCATTATTCCAGATCTGCCAGCACATGGAGAAACTATTGTCGCAGATCAATTTGATCTATCAATTCCTAATTTAACTGAAAAATTACGACGATTTATAGATGCTGCAAAGTTAGATCCAAATTTACATATCGCAGGGCATTCGATGGGTGGTGCAATTGCCATGCTCTATAGCGCTCAGTATCCCTTAGAAGTGAAATCTTTATTGTTGGTGGATTCAGCAGGTGTCTTTAAGTCGAGCAATACAGCGTATCTAAAAGATACGGCAAAGCTTGCAGAGCTAGTGGTCAGAAAAACTGGTGATTTTGATCGCGTGATGAAGATCGTGATGCAATCTCCGCCTTTTATTCCACAAGAATTAAAAATTGGGCAAGAAAAGTTGATGATCGTTCAGTCTAAACAAACCAATAAAATGGTGGAGCAACTGCAAAAAATGGCCACCTTGTATACGCCAGAGTCCTTTGCTTTGGCTGCACGAGGCATTGATGCACCTGTGTTTATTATCTGGGGGAAGCAAGATCAGATTATCAATGTTGAAGTAGCAGAAGAACTGAGACGCTTATTTAAAAAAGCCGAAAAGCCTCTGATTTTAGACCATGTTGGTCATATGCCAATCTTAGAAGCGGAGCAGTTAATGGCGTTGCCATATTTAAAGTTTCTTTCAACTGTTCAATGAATCAGATTGGTAGAGTAGGTGTAAAAAAGCGAGAAATATCTCGCTTTTTTAAACTTAATTAGATACTTTGAGTCGATTTAAGTACGTACTTTAATTTCATAGCCAGTGTATTTTCGAATATTAATCACACCGGTATCCAAAATCAGATACTGACCTTTAATCCCTTGTAATTTTCCTCGAATAATCGGTGTTTTGTCCAAATTATGCGATTTGATTTTTTCAGGATATTCATCTACCGGGTAGATAAATTGGCGTGGCAACTCATCTTCTAGCAGTTCAACGGTTTCATTAAACTCTAAATTTTGGCTAAATTCTTCACGAATGGTCTGAATTTTTGGTGCGAATTCTTCTACCAATTGGTCGCGAATTTCGATCAGGTTGATCGGTTCTGCTTCACCTTTGAGCAATTTACGCCAATCGGTTTTATCGGCCACTTGCGTACCAAACATGACTTCAAGCTGACCAGATAAACGACGTGAACCAACTTTCATAATAGGCAAAGCTTGCGTCGCACCTTGGTCTAGCCAACGTGTAGGCATTTGACCCAAGCGGGTAATCCCCACTTTTAAGGCACTCGAATTGGCTAAATAGACAATATGCGGTTGAAAGCAAACTTCATGGGCAAAATCATCTTCACGGCAAGTCCCGAGATGATAATGACAGGTTTCAGGCTTCATAATGCACATATCACAAGATGCCTTAGTCTTCATGCATTTGAAGCAATGACCTTGTGAATACGATTTAGGCGTTTTTGCGCCGCAAGAAATGCAGTAGATATTTCCAGTGGCTTCAATTTCAATTTCTTGGCCAAGGCTAAACGGTAGATCAACTTCTGAGCGATCTAGAATAAATTTATACTCAACATTTGCCTTGTGTGTATGTTGATCAGTTACACTAAGGTCTTTAAGACCTGCATGCATTTTATGGCAAATGCCTTGTAGTTCCATACGAATACTCACTTCATTATTAAGGATGCGGTCAATGGCTGAACAAAATGTCATCACTTCTATGCTAGACGATTTGTCAAAAGAGCAGCCCATTTCAACCGCAATCTGTATTGGTCAGGATCTTGAGCAATACAATCAATTTCATCCAATTCAATGGCAACATTTTAACGTAACTGAGTTTTTAAATCTGCCTTTTACCCAGCGTTTTGACCTTGGATTTGTGATTCTTGATACTGAAATGATGTTGAGTTTGGATCAGCAGCAGAAAACTCAGATGTTGGTAAAATTGCGTGACCTATTTGCCAAACGCATCGTGGTGGTGAGTAAATTACACGATGAACAATTATTACGTGCTTTAGGCTTTACTCAGCTCATTGATAAAACCACACATGAAAGTGATTTTGCTTTATGGCAGTTTAATATTTTGACTTATAAACATATCCCAGATTGGTTTAACTCTAAATTTTGGGCAAATCCTGAAAACTGGGATAAATTCCGTTGGTAACAAATACTTAGCCTGAGAAAAATTGCAAAAATTAACAAACATTTATGATGGAAATGTCTTTTTCCACGTATGCTGTAACTAAGTTTATCTAGGTTTTACTGGGAAAAATAAAATGACAAATTTAAATAATATTGTTGAAATTTTAGCAAAGCAGGCCCTTGGTGGTGCGAACAATCAAAATCAACAAGGTGGCTTAGGCGGTATTTTAGGTTCGGTGTTGGGGCAACTGGGTGCAAATGCAGGCGCTCAAAATACACAAACCAATGCTCAAAACCAAGCGGGTGGTTTGGCTGGAATTCTAGGCTCTGTGTTGGGCCAACTGGGCGGTGCTGCGCAGTCGCAGCAACGTAGTAGTGGTGGCAATGCTTCAACCATTTTAGTAGCAGTGTTACCTCTGGTGCTGGCTTGGATTCAAAAACAAGGTGGCCTACAAGGTGCTTTGGATAAATTACGTGGACAGGGCTTGAGCAGTCAGGTTGATGATTGGGTATCTACAGGCCCTGGCGATAATGCCGCTGTGAATAATCAACAAGTACAAAATTTATTTGATGATGCCGAAGTGGAGCAAGTTGCACAAGAAACTCAAACTCAGAAACAAGATGTGTACAGTGCAATTTCAACAGTATTGCCGCAAATTATTGACTCATTGACGCCACAAGCTGGACAAACCAATCAGCAAGAAGCGAATGCTGATATTCAACAAGTGATGAATTTGGTTTCAGGTTTTCTTAAGCGTTAATCACAATATCGTTTGATGGTATTTGATTGAATACAAGCCAGTGAACACTGGCTTTTTTATGATTTGAAAAATGATAACAATGTGACGCTAAGATGGATTAAATAAACGGTTCGACACACTGATTTTTTTGCCAATATAGTGTGATTTTTTTTGACGAATCAAAATGATTTTTGACTGAAATTCTAACTCACCAAACTCTGGTTCAACTTGCACATAATGTAGTTGACCAAACTCATCACGCACACGCGCTTGAGCCGAAAAGCCGGGACGGGCATTTCCACTTGAAATGGTTGCTAGACGACCCAGTAGGTTAACGGTTTGTTTTTTATATTTGGGCGGTACAACCTGATCCAAACAATGAATCATAAATACCGTAAAGAATATGGCAATAATCAACGCAGGTAAAATAAGATAATAAGCGGGAACGAATTGACCTTCTTTAGCGTGAATACAGAACTGAAGTACATAGCCTGCAAAGCTAAAATTCATCAGTAGAAAGAACAAAATCAGAGTCTTGGAAAATTTGACATTCAATAATGCCAATTCTTGTATGCGCTGTGGGGCAATTCTTTTCAAAACTTGGCTAGGACTAATATTGATGTAATAGCCAATGGTTTCAACCATGCCCAATAACAGTACGGCCAATAAACTTAAATGAAAGGGTATTAAGTTATAGTCTGTTAAAAATGCGGACATGGTTGTATTCCAGTGTTTATTCTTCTGTGAGGTAGATTCCACCGTCAGAATGCACGTTAATGTTCACTTTTTCAAGGGCTTGACCTTGGCATGGGCCAGAAATACATTCCCCAGAGTCGACCATAAACAGTGCGCCGTGTGTTGAGCACTCAATAAACTCTTGGTCACGATCTAGAAACTGATTTTCAAGAAACTCAAGTTCCACGTGCAAGTGTGGGCAGTTATTTTGATAAGCGTAAAACATGCCATCACGTTGGGTGATAAAAATCGTTTCACCTTCAGGCGTTTCGAATGATCGTGCTTCACGTTCAGGCACATCATCCGTCATGCAAATTTTAAACATTAAGCACATTCCTTCTGAAATGATTGTAAAAGCTGAGCATAGTCTTCAACTGCTAGGCGTGGACCAAACTGAGCCACAACTTCACTTGAGATCAAGATGGCAAGTTCAGCAGCCGTTTGATAGTCATGACCTGCATTAAGTGCATATAGGAAAGCACCAGCAAAAGCATCACCAGCACCATTGGTATCTACTGCGGTAACTTTACGACCTGGCACGGTAAATGTTGCGGCTTCATTATGAATTAAGGCACCTTTGGCACTTAATGTAATGACAATGTGTTTGCTTAGTGATTGCAATTTCGTAAGTGCAGCATCTAAATGATCTGTTTCTGTATACATCAGTGCTTCTTGTTCATTACAGAACAATAAGTCCACGCCATCATCGAGTAATTCATCTAGACCTTGACGTGCATATTGCACCATTGCTGGATCAGATAAGGTCAATGCAATTTGTACACCATTGGCTTTGGCGATTTGGCGTGCTTGTTTTACCGCAAGGCGTGCGCTGTCTGATGTTGAAAGATAACCTTCGATATATAACCATTTCGCAGTATTTAAGCTGCCAAAATCAATTTGGCTATCAGTCAATTCCGCAGTAATACCGAGGTAAGTATGCATCGTACGTTCAGAATCAGGGCTGACCAATACCATACATGTGCCAGTTACACCTTCACTGATTGATTGAGTTGCAGTTTGGATGCCAGCGTCGTTTAAACCATTTAGGTAAATTTGACCTAAGTCATCATTGCCGACACGACAACCATAAAATGCAGTTCCGCCTAAAGCACTAAAAGCAACCGTTGTATTTGCTGCAGAACCACCAGAAGCTTGACCTTTATATTCTTGAGTGGCTTTTAGATTGTTATAAAGGGCTGCTTGAGTATCGCCATCTGTCAGTTGCATCGTACCTTTTTGCAGATTGTGTTGAATTAGGAATTCGTCAGAGACTTTAAATTCTTGGTCAATAAGTGCATTACCAATTGCAAAAAGGTCAACAGTTGCCATGTTGTATGTTCACATCAAAAAAATGAAAGTGCTAAGTTTACACGAATGCTCAGGATTGCTGTAGTTTGTTGAAAAAAATTCAATTAAAGGACAAGTGTGTATAAAAATCGGGCAAATCCATTATATTTTTACATTTTTTTTGAATTAGTTGCCGTTTTAATCAGCTTTGCTATTGTGCAAATCGAAAAATTTTACTTTTATAGAGCTATAGGGTGTTCAGACTGAATCAAGATGATTTGGTCATCATAAATAGATAACAGATTAAAAGTGTGAATATATGGAAATTACGATTCGTCCAGCAGAGCAACTTCCTGCTCAAATCGAAAATATTGCTGCTTTGGCGCAGCATGAAGGCTATACATTTATACACCGTTTAATTGAAGAATATCAAAGTGGTAAAAATCGTTTTGACCAAACGGGTGAGCAATTATTGCTTGCTTATGATGGCGATAAATTAATTGCTTGTGGCGGTTTAAATCAGCAATGGGGTGATACTGGTGTAGAAGAACGGATTGGACGAGTTCGCCGTTTCTATGTGCATCCGCAGTACCGTCAGCATGGCGTGGGTAAGCAGCTATTGGTGGAATTGGAAAAGGGTGCGAAAAAGCATTTTTCTGCACTGTGCTTAAATACAGAACTTAAAAATGCTGCAAAATTCTATCAAAAGCAGAATT
The DNA here is from genome assembly GCF_013420085.1 of Acinetobacter sp. YH12027. Taxonomy (NCBI): domain Bacteria; kingdom Pseudomonadati; phylum Pseudomonadota; class Gammaproteobacteria; order Moraxellales; family Moraxellaceae; genus Acinetobacter; species Acinetobacter sp. YH12027. The sequence continues at coordinate 10,917 of NZ_VOYW01000032.1, read as the reverse complement.
ATGTCTATGTTGAAAGTCATCCAAATTATAATTATTTCAAATATCTAGTTTAGTTTTAAATCCAAAAATAGACTCTAAATACTGTAAATGAAGCATCCGATATCGGGTGCTTTTTTTTCATTTAGTAATTCAAAAAAAGAGTGCTTTATTTTAAGCAAAGTTTTAAGCAAAAATTCATTTTAGTTATCGAAGATATAAGCATCAAAATAACTGCATAGAGTGATGCATATGCAAGTGTATGAGCTACAAGACTACGTTAAAAAGTCCCTGAGATTACCGCACTGTTTTGGTTGACCAAAATTTTTGCGACCATCTTTGGTGAAACCAGTGTTGATGCATTGTCCATGTCCTTAAATTTGGGCTATTTACTCAGTACCTTTATTTTCGCAGGCATATTTATAAGTCTGCTATATTTTCAAATACAGTCAAAAGCATATAAATCTTATTTATATTGGGCCACGATTATTGCCAGTATCACGGTCGGTACGACCTTAGCGGATTCTGTAGATCGTTCTTTAGGGATTGGCTACTTGGGTGGTAGTTTGCTATTTCTGAGTTTGGTGCTCATATCGCTTTTCAGCTGGTATCAGGTCGAAGGGGCAATTAATCCGAGTGTAGAGAATTTGCCGCGAACACAGATCTTTTATTGGTTGACGATTACATTTTCTCAAACATTAGGTACGGCTTTGGGGGACTGGACTTCCGATAGTGCAGGATTAGGCTATAGCGGTGGCATTTGGCTATTTGGTGGTTTAATTCTATTGATGGCGTTGTTGTACTTTTTTAGTCGGGTCTCAAAGACGTTTATATTTTGGGCTACTTTTGTTTTGACACGTCCATTGGGCGCTGTTGTCGGTGATTTTTTAGACAAGCCAATCAGTTCAGGTGGATTGGATCTAAGTCGCTTTATGGCTTCTTTTGTATTGTTGTTGGCGATTGTGATTTGTGTCTATTGGTCAACACGAAATGATAGGCAATCCATAAAACCAGTCTAAATGTTTTAGTGCGAAAACAAGTGATTTTTAAAATTAAAGTTCAAGTTGATTAAAACAGTTGGAAAGGTCGTTTCGGTGAATCTAGTTGTGATTTTTTAAGGTATACTTTGCCTAATTTAAATGAATAGATTAGGAGCACACATGACTGTAGATGTCACTGAAACCATTTCTCAAACTGTACATCCCGCGTTTCAGTTGATTCGTCAACATCATGTTGAAGCTTTAGACATTTTAGTGTCTGAATATAAACACAAAGTGACTGGCGCAGTGCATTATCACTTAGCCACAAACCATGACGAAAACGTATTTTTAGTTGCCTTCCGTACGCAGCCGATGGATTCAAAAGGTGAGGCGCATATTCTTGAGCATACAGCACTTTGTGGCTCAGAAAAGTTCCCTGTACGTGACCCATTCTTTTTAATGATTCGTCGTTCACTCAATACATTTATGAACGCGTTTACCGCAGCGGATTGGACAGCATATCCATTTGCAACGCAAAACAAAAAAGATTTCCAAAACTTGTTAGAAGTTTATATGGATGCTACTTTTGCTGCGAATTTGAACCCGCTTGATTTTGCGCAAGAAGGGATTCGTATTGAGCTAGAAAATGGCGAAGCGGTATATAAAGGCGTGGTATTTAATGAAATGAAAGGTGCAATGAGTTCACCTTCAGATCAGTTGTATCACCAACTTGCCCATCATTTATTCCCAGAAACGACATATCATTACAACTCAGGCGGTGATCCGAAAGACATTCCTGACTTAAGTTATGAAGAGCTAGTAAGTTTCTACAAATCACATTATCACCCAAGTAATGCGGTGTTCATGACCTTTGGTAATGAGCCTGCTTATAACTTACAAGAACAGTTTGAAACGCTTGCTTTGTCAAAATTTGAAAAAGGTCAAACGCTGTATTCAAAACCTGAACGTCGTTTAACTGCGCCTGTAACGGTAACTGAAACGTATGCAGTTGATGCTGAAGACCTCAAAGACAAAACCTATCATGTGCTTTCTTGGTTATTGCCAGAAGCAAGTAACATCAAATTACGTTTAGGTATGCGTTTGGTTGAGGGGGTATTGCTTGAAGATTCTGCTTCGCCATTACGTCATTACTTAGAAACCTGTGGTTATGCACAGTCTACTGGTCCATTCATGGGCATAGATGACTCAAACTATGAAATGACGTTCTACTGTGCAATTCAAGGTTCAAACCCTGAGCATGCAGAACAATTTAAAAATGGTGTGTTTAAAGTATTAGAAGACGTTGCGGCTAAGCCTGTTGATCCAGCTTTAGTTGAGGCGATTTTGCACCAGATTGAATTGCATCAGCGTGAAATCAATGGTGATGGTACACCATATGGCCTAAGCTTAATTCTGAATGGTTTAAGCAGTGCGATTCACCATTCAGACCCTGTGGATGTCTGGGATGTGGATACGGCCATTGAACAAGTGAAGGAAGAGTTGAAAGACCCAATGTGGTTATCCAACTTAATCAAAACTTACTTGCTTGATAATCAACATCGTGTGCAATTAACTTTGGTTCCAGATGCTGAAAAAAATGCTTTGGAAGCGGCAGCAGAAAAAGCACGTTTAAAAGAAATAGATGCGAACTTAACTGAAGCGCAAAAAGCAGAGATTATTGCGCAGACTGAAGCATTGAACATTCGTCAAGATACGCCGGATGATTTGAATCTCTTGCCTAAAGTAGGTTTAGAAGATGTTCCTGCGCAGTTACAGATTGTACAAGGTCAATTACGTGAAATTATCAGTAATGGATTAGATACGCCGTTAAATCTTTACCACGCAGGCACCAATGGTCTCTACTACCAACAAGTTTTGATTCAGATTCCTGATGAAGTGGTGCAATCGCCGTATTTCAACCTCTTGTCGATTTTGATGGGTGAAGTTGGTGCAGGTGAATACGATTACTTAGAGCTACAACAGTTGCAAACAGCTGTGAGTGGCGGTTTAGGTATGGGTGCATCGCTGCGTTCAAAAGTGGACGATAAAGGTCAAATTAGTGCTTGGCTAACGTTGACCACTAAATCATTGGTGAATAATCTTGAAGCTATTCGCTTATTGAAATTGGCTTTTGAACAGCTACGTTTTGATGAAAAAAATCGTATCGTAGAGTTATTGCAACAACGTAAAGCACGTTGGCAGTCACGTGTTTCTGGCTCTGGTCATAGCTATGCAATGCAAATTGCAGGTCGTCAACATAGTGCATTGGCGTTACGTGATTATCATAATACAGGGCTAAGCGCGCTGAACTGGTTGTCAGAACTTGTCAGCAAAATTGAGCAAGACGACACGGCTTATAATGCCTTGATTGATGAGCTTAAGTTAATTCATAACCGTTTGCTTAAAGCACCAAAACAATTCTTGGTGGTGTGTGAAGAACATCATTCAGACCGATTGGTTGAGGAAGTTCAAACCATTTGGGATAAAGTGGCGATTGATGATAACCCGAATGCTATAACCCAAGTGAATTTTGCAGATAGCAACAATGACGAGGCTTGGCTCATTCAAGCCAATGTTCAGTTCTGTGCTTCAGCATATCCTGCGGTGGAAGTGTCACATCCAGATGCAGCACCGTTAATGATTTTGGCGGCTTATTTACGGAATGGCTTCTTGCATAGTGCGATTCGTGAAAAAGGTGGTGCTTATGGTGGTGGTGCAAGCTATGACGGTAATGCATGTTCATTCCGTTTCTATAGCTACCGTGACCCACGTTTAGCTGAAACGTTTAAAGATTTTGACGCAAGTGTACAATGGCTACTGAATGCTGAACAACAACCGCATCAGCTTGAAGAAGCGATTTTAGGTCTGATTGCCAGCATGGATAAACCGGGTTCACCAGCGGGTGAAGCCATTACAGCTTGTTATGCTTTATTGCATAAACGCACGCCAGCTTTCCGTCAAATGTTACGTGAACGTCTGTTGAATGTGACGTTGGAAGATCTGAAACGTGTTGCTGTGGCGTACTTGGTTGAACAACAACCGACAAAAGCTGTGGTTGCGCCCGTGGCGAAGCGAGATGCTTTGGTTGAGCTTGGTTTCGAAATAAAACAAGTGAATTAAAACAAAAAAGGGGTTTTTATGGCGTTCAAATCTCTTGAGCGTACGACATTGCAACTGAGCCTCATTGCGCTCAGTTCAATGTATGTCAGTACTGTAAATGCACAAAATGCGGAAGTGGCTGCTAAGCCAGCTACCGCAGAAGCATGTGTGGCACTTGAGTCAAATGCAGAGCGATTATCGTGTTATGACGCTTTGTTTAAAGTGCAACCTGCTGAAAAAGAAATGTTGGTCTCTGAGCGTCAAGCCGCACAAGAAATTAAGCCTGAACCGACAGAGAAACTAACTTTCAAAGAAAAAGTCAGTCATGCGTTTACGGACCGTTTATTTGCTGTAGAAGCACCGAACCTCAATCCAAATCTTTCACTATTGGATAGTCGTTGGGAGCTTTCTCCAGAAAGTAAATTGGGGACGTGGAATATTCGTGGCTATCAACCTGTGTATTTAATGCCGGGATATTGGACTTCGGATAAAAATGAACGTCCATCAAGCCCGAATCAAAACAACACGGTACAAGCCGATCAGGAACAAAACCTGAAATCGATGGAAGCCAAATTCCAATTGTCATTAAAAACCAAAGCTGTTGAAAACTTATTTGGTGATAATGGTGATATCTGGTTGGGCTATACCCAGTCTTCTCGTTGGCAAGTCTACAATGAAGACGAATCACGACCATTCCGTGAAACCAACTATGAGCCTGAAGCCAGTCTGGTTTTTCGTACCAACTATGAACTCTTGGGTTTGAACTGGCGTATGCTGGGCTTAACTTTTAACCATCAGTCTAATGGGCGTTCTGATCCTTTATCGCGGAGTTGGAATCGTGTCATGTTAAATCTTGGATTTGAACGTGACAATTTTGCACTGATGTTACGTCCTTGGTATCGTTTCGAAGAAGATACCAAAGATGATAACAACCCTGACATTACCGATTATGTGGGACGTGGGGATTTAACAGCGTTTTATCGTCATAAAGATCATGACTTTAGTTTGATGTTACGTCATTCATTGAAAGGTGGTGATGATTCACATGGTGCGGTGCAGTTCGATTGGACTTTCCCAATCAATGGTAAATTACGCGGCACAGTTCAATTGTTTGATGGCTATGGTGAAAGCCTGATTGACTATAACCATCGGGCAACCTATGTCGGTGTCGGTGTGTCATTAATGAATTGGTTTTAATGATTGCTCAATAATTAATTTACGGACGTAAAAGTAATTTCGCATTTTTAAGATGCTTTTAAGTCTAATCGACGGAGTCTTATATCTAGGGATTGAATAAAGGGATTAGCCTTCGGCTGGAGGTACTTTTGTTTAGGCAAAAGTACCCAAAACCATTGTCATCCGCAAAACTCGCTCTCTAGCGTCTATTTACTTAAAGTATCGCAAAAACATTTTTGATTAGAAGTCATTCTGTCTCAAACACTTGCGGATGACCTTACCGCGTATCGTTCTTTCATTTGAATCAAATTACGCTACTGATGTTACTATGTAACATCATTAAATAAAAAAACCATGCTATGGCGTGGTTTTTTTTATGGCGGAGACAAAATGTACAAATCAACCGATTTGGATCTCAGAAGGTGGGTGTTTTAAGCGACTCTTCTTCGGTGTAGCAATCAGATAAGCCAGTGTTAAGGGGCCAAGACGGCCTGCGAACATTAATAACATCAGGGCGACTAAACTGGCGGGTTGTAAGTCACTGGTGATGCCACGAGATAGGCCAACGGTACAGGCAGCGGATACTGCTTCAAAGAGTAAGTCTAAAAAGCGTTTGTCAGGCTCGAGTAGCAATAGACTGAAAAAACCAATGAATATCAACGTTACTGTAATGAAAATCACCGCTAATGCTTTAAAGGTAGTTTTTTCTGAAACAGAGTGGTTAAACACACGCAGTTCATCTTCACGTCTTAAAAAACTGACAACACTGAGCACAACAATAATAAACGTCCCGACTTTAATGCCACCGGCTGTACTGAGCGAGCCACCACCAATAAACATTAGTAACATTGTGACGAGTGATGATGCATCGCTCATGCTTTCCATGGGCAAGCTGTTAAAACCTGAAGAACGCGGAACTGTTGCATGGAACCACGCGTTGAGGGCTTGGTCACCAAGTGACATCGTGGCTAAGGTCGCAGCATTATTGGCTTCTAATAACCAAATGGTGATGAAGGCAAAGACATTTAAGCCTGCAATGGTCGATAAAATCAGCTTGCTATTGGTACTGAGTTTTTTCCAACTTTTATTGCGCTTAATGTCCATTAGTACCAAAAAGCCGATACCACCAATGATGTAAAGCATACTGATGGTAAACGTAATGAAATAACGGTCAGCAAAGCTCATTAAACTATTGGGAAATAATGAAAATCCACCATTATTAAATGCTGAAACACTATAAAAGGCAGCATAAAACAGGGCCTGGTTAAAATTGTATTCTTGCATCCAAGCGATGGTCAAAATTACCGTACCCACCATTTCAAAAAATAGCGAATACAGCAGTACGCCTTTGATGGTCATGGTTACTTTGGCAAGGCTAGTCTGTCCAATGGTTTCTTGAGCCATAATTTGTTGTTTTAGCCCAATTTTGGGGGACAAACTCATAGCGGCCAATATCGCAAAGGTCATAAAGCCGAGACCGCCGCATTGTAGTAAACCCATAATCACGACTTTACCAAACACCGTATAGGCTTCGCCGACATTCACAACCGAAAGTCCTGTAATAGTCACGGCAGAGGTCGCTGTAAAGAGGGCATTGATCCAACTTAAATCGCCATGATGTGAATAAGGGAGTTTTAACAGCAAGGTGCCAATGATAATAAGCCCAAGAAAACCCAATGCCAAAATACTGGGTGGGCTAAGATTAATGGTATTACGCTGTTTATTGTGCAGTTTCATGTTTTTCTACTGTCATTTTGCGTGATTATGTGCAAAAGGAGCACGACGCTGATTACAAAGTTGCTTTGAAATATTTAGCCAGTCGACGTAAATGTTCGAGTAAACCTTCAACCACTAAAATATCACCTGTTTGTAAAATCAGGTTTGGATCTAAACTATATTGAAGCTCGGTGCCACGTTTATGCAAAATTGTTTTCACTTCAGGGACATGATCCATTATTTGATTTAAACGCGTGCCTTGTTGTGATTCTTTAATTTCAACTTTCACCAAATAATGATCATCTTCGAGCACCATGTAGCGGCTCACCATTGGATAACTCAATGACTGGGCAACGCGGACACCCATATCTTCTTCAGGATGGATGATTTTGCTGATGCCTAAATGGGTTAAAATCATGTGATGCGCTTTGGACTTGGCTTTGGCCCAAATTTTGTTGATCCCCATGTTTTTAAGATGGAGCACACATAAGATGCTGGCTTCAATATCTTCACCAATCGCGACAACGACGGCTTCACAATTTTGAATATTGAGTTCTTGTAAAACGTGCTCATCTGTTGCGTCAGCAATCACTGCATGGGTCAGTTGGTCTGAAATACTTTCAACAAACTTTTTGTTGCTATCGATTCCAATGACATCGTGTTTTAAACCCATGAGTTCAGTGGCTACAGTTGCGCCAAAACTTCCTAAGCCAATCACAGCGAATTGAGCCATGCCGTATTCCTAAATTATTCTAAAGTTATTGAATATGTTGATGTTAGCTTGTTCAGCCTAGAGCGGCTATGAAAATTTACATAATCCATCTAAACCGAAAAGCTCTAATTTTTAATTTCTTCAGTATTTTGATAGGCATAAAGTTCAGCAATATTGGGGCAATTTTCCATAACTTGTTGGTATTTAAAAATTTCATAGCCTAAGTTGTTTTTTAGAATATATTGAAATTGATGTTGATCTTCTTTAATGACATTAAGAGTGGCTTTACGAACAAGCTCGGAATTGTTCTTTAAACGGTTTAAGCCATCGCATGAAAATTCACGGATAATGGCTTGAACAGATTCGGGAGCGGTTTGATCACTTAGCTCATCAAAGCGAATATATACAATGTAATTTGGATATTGATTCAACATTTCAGCCTGCGCGGTATAGCCGTAAATATTTTCTAGATTTTGCGTACGTGACTGATTTGGAATTTGTTTCATACTTTGACGAATCTTATCTTCCTCTTGCTTAAGTTGATAAGCCGGATATACATAAAAATATCCACCTAAACCCACAATGACGATCATAAATAAGGCATAAAAATTCAATTTTAAATATCCATTTTGTTTTATTTTCAATGGATTATAGGGTATGGTTAAATTAACAACAATGACGGCGTTGATGAATTAATTTGATGAATTTATTTATTTTGATTCAGGAAATAGTTGATGCAAATAAAAAAGCTGGAACCTAGATCCCAGCTTTCATATAGAAATTTTACTTATTTCAAGAAACGTTGATAACCGAGGTTATTGGTAATCTCAACATATGGATAGGTAATATTTTCCAATGTTTCAATTAAACCATCTGGGTTTTGTTTCGCATCCGTTGCTTCCATACCCACCAATACACGACCTTCAGCAGCACCGTGGTTACGGTAGTGGAATAGGGTGATGTTATGCGTTGGGCCTAGACGTTCTAAGAAAGTCAGTAATGCGCCTGGACGTTCGGGGAATTCCACGCGGAATAGGCGTTCATTCTCGATATCGGCATGACCGCCAATCAAATAACGGATATGCAGTTTAGCCACTTCATCATCGGAAAGATCGTCTACATCGTATTGGAATTTTAAGGTTTCAAAAATTTCCTGACGTTCTTTCTCACCATTTTTGAGACTAATACCCACAAAGACTTGAGCGGCACTTGAGTTGCTTGCACGGTAGTTAAATTCAGTGATATTACGACCTTGCAATGCGCGACAGAATTGGAGGAATGAACCTTTTTCTTCTGGAATAGTCACAGCAAAGATCGCTTCTTTACGTTCACCTAGTTCAGTACGTTCTGCAATGTAGCGCAGACGGTCAAAGTTCATATTGGCGCCGCATACAATCGACACCATATTTTTGCCTTCTAAACCATGCTCAGCTACATACTTCTTGATGCCTGCAAGCGCCATTGCACCAGATGGTTCAACAATGCTACGGCATTCATCAAAGGTATCCTTAATGGCTGCACAGATTTCATCTGTATTTACCAGTACAACTTCACGCTCAACAATTGGGCCTGAGTTATCTGATTTTTGTAGCTGAATCACTTCAAATGGTTTTTCACCAATTTGTGCAACTGCTGTACCGTCGGCAAATAAACCTACAGATGGAAGAATGACACGTTCATTAGCTTCAAAGGCTGCTTTTAAACATGCTGATTCGTCATATTCAACAGGAATGACTTTAACATGCGGTGCCACATCACCAAGATAAGCAGCTACACCGGCAATGAGACCGCCACCGCCAACAGCAACAAATACGTAGTCAACATCACGCCATTGACGCAAAATTTCGTTGGCAATGGTGCCTTGACCGGCCATAACGAGTTCGTCGTCATAAGGTGGAATAAAGGTCATACCTTCATCTTTTGCACATTGGATTGCGTATTTATTGGCTACGTCAAAAGAATCGCCATGCAGAACCACTTCACCGCCTAAGCGTTTAACCGCTTGTACTTTAATGTCTGGTGTGGTTTTAGGCATAACAATAATGGCGCGGATACCTAACTTTTTACCAGATAATGCCACGCCTTGAGCATGGTTACCTGCAGAAGCAGTAATAACGCCACGTTCCAACTGAGATTTCGGTAATTGACTAATACGGTTGTAGGCACCGCGTAGTTTGAAAGAAAAGACAGGTTGTAAATCTTCGCGTTTAAAGCGAATGTTATTGTTTAGTTTTTCACTAATTCGTGGCGCTGCTTCGAGTGGGGTTTCGATTGCAACGTCATAGACCGTTGCCTGTAATATTTGTCGAACCAAACGAGACAGCATGTTAATTTTCCATCTAACAGTTTAAAATAGGCATTCATTGTAACAAACACCCGTACATTTGGGCTGTAAAATCAGCAACAAATGTCAAAAAATAGTTGAGCCAAGTTATGAGTCTGTATGCTACCCAAGATGAAAAGAAACAAGCTGCCGCAAAAGCTGCGTTAAAGCATTTGCCAAAGGGCGGTATTTTGGGTGTTGGTACAGGAAGTACTGTGAACTTCCTCATCGAATTATTGCCAGAGCTTCAACTCGAAGCCGCTGTTGCGAGTTCTGAAGCAACTGCACAGCGTTTGAAAAAATTAGGCATTGAAGTGGTTGATATGAACCACGTTGGCGGTTTAGATGCCTATGTGGATGGCGCGGATGAAATCGACCGTCATATGCACATGATTAAAGGCGGCGGTGCTGCGTTGACTCGTGAAAAAATCGTGGCATCTATTGCGAAAAAATTCGTATGTATCGTTGATGATTCTAAATGGGTTGATCAATTGGCACGTGAATTTCCGCTTCCTGTAGAAGTGATTCCAATGGCACGTTCTGCTGTGGCACGTAAAATCGTTTCTTTAGGCGGTGACCCTGTGTACCGTGAAGGCGTAGTTACAGATAACGGTAATGTAATTTTAGACGTACACAACTTAAATATCCTAAATGCTTTAGAGCTTGAAAAGACTTTGAATGACATTCCGGGTGTAGTGTGTAACGGAATCTTTGCTTTGAACAAAGCAGATATTGCGGTTGTAGCAACTGATAATGGTATTGAAGAGCGTACTGCGGTTTAATAGGCTAATATTTCCCTCTCCTTTTAGGCATAGGTATCTACACAAATCCCAAGTTTTGGGTTAAATTGAAGAGCATGCTCTTCAATTTAATATCTCCCATCTTGATACACGTCTCGTCAGACGATACAACGCCCTCGTAAAGCTTAATATGAA
>NZ_VOYW01000031.1:0-38167 GCF_013420085.1 Acinetobacter sp. YH12027 | reverse complement strand
AGAGGAATTGCCACAAGATACGATAAGCTAAAACGTAACTATCAAAGCGCTGTTGCTTTAGCTTGTATATTTATATGGTTGCCTCTTTAGCTCAATTTATCGGCTGTAAATGTCAACACACCCTAGTATTAGATATTTATTAGTATTCCATTTTTGAAGGAATGGGCATCCCTTTACAGCAAAACAATGGCAATTGGATGAATGATAAAAATCACATAAAAATGCGAAATTTGCACATTTAATGAAAATTGGTTATTATTTTGCTGGAATATTCACCAGTATGTTTGAGCTGGCAGAGTTCAATGTAGAGATAACAATTTTTAAAAATGGAACAGCCAGAGGGCAGAACAGATGAAAAATAGCGCTTTTGTAAAAATAATAATGGTCACGGGTGTCTTGGGTTTAACGGCATGTGGTGGTAGTGATCGTGACGAGACAGGGAGTGTACCGCCAGAGCCAGTTGCCGATGCTATGGTACAAAAGAGTGTAGAAGAGCTGACTTTATTAGATGTGAATAATCTTGCTTTAAATGCTGCGTCGATTCAGATTTTAAGTGATGAAGAATGGCAAAAAGTACAATCAGGCAGTCTGAAAATAGCAACGAATACAATTACAGCGGATGATTCTGAGCAGTTCTTTCCACCGATCAATAGTTTACCGACAGCGGCACATTTTAAAGGTCAAAATTATCTTGCCAATGCTCAAGGCATCGTTAAACTGCCTAAATTGGCTGCAGGCACATATTATGTTTTGGTCACTAAAAATGGACAGTCTGCAGTTTCGGCATTCTTGATCCATCCTAAAAATACCAATAAGAGCATTGTGTTGAATGTGGTTCTCAACTGCTTAGACCAAGACTGTCAGACACTAAGTGATGCACCAGTCAATGATGCAGTGGTCGGAACATTGTCTGGTCAAGTGATTTTTAAAGGGAAGCCTTTGGCGAATGCGCAAGTGTCATTGTCTGGCGGTACAGCGACCAATGGCGCATTTGTTAGTGCTTTGACTGATGCCAATGGATATTTCACGCTTTCATTTAATGTATCCAGTGCGCTGCTTGAAGCATTGAAAAATGCCACGCTCACCATTAACGGTGCAGGAATTAACACTATTACGAAAAAAGTTACGGTCATTGCTTCTTCTGCATCGGGCTATCAATTTGAAGTGCTGCCCGAAACAGCATCTGTAGATGCGGTATGGCGTGAAACTTTTGAAGCGGATTCTGCTACTCGCAATGCATGGACAAGGTCGCAGCCAAGTGTGGCCAATGTTGATTGGCAGTTGCTAAACAAAGGTCACAACATCCGTAATAATCAAGTGAATCAGCGTGTACGCTTAGCGCCGAATGACCAAAGTCAAGGCAAGGTGCCTGAGCCACTGCAAGGTAATACGGCATATTGGTATGGCGACAAAGTAAATGGCAACTTTATTGGCGCTTTAAGTGATTCATCTACGGCTCCAGAGTTTGATGGCGGCACCTCGCAGTATGACAATAGGGGTGAATTGATTTCACCTGCCATTAATCTAAGCCAGTATCAGGCGCCTTTGAGTTTAAGCTTTAAAACATGGTGGGAAATTGAGTCGGTCAATCCAAATAATCAGGGATTCGATTTGATGAATATTTTAGTTTCTACCGACGGCGGTAACAGTTTTAAGACTTTGGCTCGATTAAACCCGCTGGCAGATCCATCTTCTGCATATGATCGCGCGCCGATTCCATACAGTAATTTAGGCTTTAACCTCGCACCGGCTGCTGTTCAGCAAGAAGCAATTTCATTAGATGAATATGCAGGCAAGGCCAATGTTCAGCTGAAATTCCAATTTAGAACGGTCGATGGACTTTATAATGGTTTCCGCGGCTGGATGATTGATGATGTGGTGATACAGAAAAAAGCCGGAACTTTCCCATTATTTGATGGTGCGAGTTTTGATGAAAATTTAGATAGTTTCTCTCAGGACTATAGTGGCTTCGCTGCAAAACAAGCGGGCGCTGTGCTGAAAAGCACGAATAGTTATGCACGTTGGGCGGATGTTCCACAGCGTAAATAACGATTTACATGGTGGTGCAGTATGAATGGTTAGAATAGGTTTAGACGTACTGCATTCACTATCAATCATCCATCAAGTGAAGTGAATGCTAAAAAGCAGCTCTCTATTGAGGGCTGTTTATATTTAAAGGGACAATATATTCAGCCACTTTAGTATACTGGCGGCTAAAGCTTCCGGCTGTTCGAGTGGAATCTTATGGCCCGTATTGTCCATCCTATCAATTTGACCAAGTGCTATGGAGAAATGCAGCTCACGCGCTGTATTCCATAATGATTCATACAGAAATGATCTGCGAATATTTGGCTGCAAAGAGCTGCACAGGCTACAATCCACTTTTTTATAAGATGAGAACGTGTTGTGAGCAGCTAAATGCCTCAACTGCAGCGCCGATTAAAGAACCGTCATATTCAGCTGATTGCAATGGGTGGTGCAATCGGGACAGGGCTATTTTTAGGCTCTGCGCATATTATTGAGTCGGCTGGACCATCGATAATTCTGGGCTATTTGATTGGTGGCTTGATTGCTTTTCTGATTATGCGCCAGTTGGGCGAGATGATTGTACAAGAGCCAGTCACAGGTTCATTCAGTCATTTTGCTTTTAAATATTGGGGCAAGTTTGCTGGCTTTTTAACGGGCTGGAACTACTGGATTCTCTACATTTTAGTGGTGATGACCGAGCTGACTGCGATAGGCAAATATGTCAATTACTGGTGGCCGCATGTGCCTGCTTGGGTTTCAGTTCTGGTGTTTTTTGCTGTGATTACGCTAGCCAATTTAGCCAATGTCAAACTGTATGCAGAATCTGAATTTTGGCTGTCGATGATTAAAGTTGTGGCGATTGTTGCCATGATTATTTTTGGTATATACCTGCTACTTACAGCAGGCGCAGACTCTACAGCTTCGATTAGTAATTTATGGGTACATGGCGGCTTCTTCCCGCACGGTTTTGAGGGCTTATTCTACATGCTAGCCTTTATGATGTTTGCTTTTGGCGGCATTGAATTAATCAGCATGGCGGCGGCTGAAACTGAAAATCCTGATCAAAATATCCCGAAAGCGGTGAATCAGACCGTAATCCGCGTGTTCTTATTTTATATCTGTTCTTTGGCTGTATTGCTGTCACTGGTGCCGTGGAACCAGTTGAAACTTGGCGGTTTGGATCATAGTCCTTTTGTGATGATTTTTAATCAGATGGGGATTGATTGGGCGGCGCATTTGCTGAATTTTATTATTTTGACGGCCTCCGTTTCGGTCTGTAATAGCGGCATGTATGCCAATAGCCGCATGCTGCTCGGTTTGGCAGAACAGGGCAATGCGCTAAAAGCATTTAAACATGTGAATAAATACGGTACGCCGATTGCTGCAGTTTTATTTTCTGCTTTGCTGATTTTTGGCTGTGTGCTGCTGAATTATTTCTTACCTGAAAAAGCATTGAGTTATTTGATTTATATCGTGGTGAGCGCTGCGGTGCTGAATTGGATGCTGATCAGCTTGATTCATTTGAAGTTTAGAAAAGCGATGCAGCAACAGGGCATACTGACCAAGTTTCCTGCTTTATTTGCACCGTTCACCAACTATTTTGTTTTGGTGTTCATGCTGATGATTTTATACATCATGTGGAATCAGGGCTTTATGCTGTCGGTGCTGATGCAGCCCGTATGGATTTTACTGCTGTATGTGCTGTTTAAAGTGATGCAATTGAAGAAGGTTTAATACCATGAAGGCTTAGGGATGAGCCTTTGTTCACTGTCACTAAAAAATGATTTTGAAAAATTCTGACAAAATACGCAAATTGAGTGAATATTCATATAAAAACTGCTCTAGTGCACTCAATTCTAGGGCGAATTTATATAAGATTATGATTTATATTGGATAAAACAAATTATTTCGTATAACGTGTATTATGCTGATTTTAGAAAACTTAATCTATGTTATATGACAGAAGCTTGGAATATTAATTCAATAAAAAATTATTTAATTTTTCAAAAGTCTTCGATGATTTTTTACTTCAATAAACCTAGGTTTGTATAAATTTTCTCACGCTGAGTAGCATTTGTTTGATTACGACCATTGTTAAGATAATTTTGTTCTATAAATATGGCCGCTTCTTTCTCTGACATAGGTTTTTTCATGCTAGAAGCAGCTAATAATATGCTATATAGATTAAAGCGATCTTCAGGATATATACAAGCGTTATTAACGGTATCCATTGTCATTGCTTGATCTGCATCAGGATACATAAGCTTAAGTTTGCTTACAGTATCTTGGATGCAATATTGATATAGACCTTGGGTTTGTGCAGCACCTTCCATAATTTCAGATTCAGTTAATATTTTATCGCTGAGTTGGTTTTTGAGAATTGAAGAAATTTGATTATTTTCAGGTAATGCAGACCATGCTAATGAATTGAAGCTTAAAGTAATGCCAATGATTATTAGTAGAGAGGTGGTCCCACATGTTTGAACAACTAAAAGCTTATTTATAAGTGATACTCTGCTCTAGTTAAGCTACCTTATTTTGTTGTGGTAGCTGGTCATAGTAAAACTCATCTGGAGTCATTTTATCCAGACTCGAATGAGGTCGTTTCAAATTATAAAATTCAAAATATGCGTTTAATTGCTTCTTCGCATCCAAAACATTGCTGTAGGCTTTGAGATACACCTCTTCATATTTAACGCTCCGCCATAATCGTTCAACCATCACATTATCAACCCATCGACCTTTACCATCCATACTGATTTGAATGCCATTTGATTTCAATACATCAATAAATGCATCACTGGTAAATTGACTGCCTTGGTCTGTATTAAATATTTCAGGTCGACCATATTTTTCAATAGCTTCATTTAATGTTTCTATGCAAAATGTAACCTCCATACTAATCGATACTCTATGCGCAAGTACCTTGCGGCTATGCCAATCAATCACAGCACATAAATAAACAAAGCCTTTTGCCATAGGGATATACGTTATATCCGTAGACCACACTTGATTACTGCGCTGAATAGCCAATCCTTTGAGCAGATATGGATATTTGCGGTGAGCTTGATTAGCCTGGCTTAAATTTGGTTTGCAATATAACGCATTAATGCCCATTTTCTTCATTAAAGTACGTGTATGACGTCGTCCTATATGATGTCCTTGACGATTCAACAAATCACGCATCATACGGCTACCTGCAAAAGGGTATTGCATATGTAACTCATCCATACACCGCATCAGCTTCAGATCTGATGCACTCACAGGTTTTGGGCGATAGTAATAACAACCACGGGAGACTTTCAGCAGCTGAGCTTGCTTAGATACTGAAATCTGAAGTGAGTCATCGATTAACTTTTGTGGTTGAAGCGGCCCAGTTTCTTCAACACACCTTCTAAAAAATCAATTTCTAATGCCTGCTCACCGATTTTTGCATGTAGTTTTTTTAGATCGATGGGTGGTTCTGTTGGAGCTTTTGATTGATCGAAAGCTTGCGAGGAAGCTGAAATCAGTTGATTTTTCCAGTCGATAATTTGGTTTTGATGAACATCAAATTCAGCAAGTGTTTTTTCTGCTTTAATCGCAGCAAGTGCTACCTTAGCTTTAAAATCATTTGAATGATTTCTTCTTGGTCTACGTGCCATAAAATACTCCATATATTGATGTTTATAACATCATTTGGGGAGCAAAATATCACTTATAAGTGTTGTTCAAATTTCCTGATCCACCTCTGTAGTTTCATTTTGATTATTGGTTTAACTAAAGTAAGAGATTAAGAATTATATAGAAAAATAATATTCCAGTCTGTTAATAATACACCGATTAAACATAATTGCGATTATACTAAATTTGCAAAATCAACCAGATCGAAAGGGAAGTGTTATCTAAACACTTCTCAGCAATTCAATCCTCTGCCGTTGTCCTTTCTTTAACTTCGACACCACCAATTCATAAGAATTTAGCACCAAATCCTGCAGCAGTTCTTCTTCCAATTCTTCATCTGTAAAAACAGAAATCCAATGCTTCTTATTCATATGCCAGCCCGCACGAATAAAGGGATAAATATCTTTAAGTATTGAGCCATTGTCTGGCAGCACCTTTAAGTTGATGGCCGCTTTGCCTTCCAAATGAAAACTCAGCATAAAGACCTTCTCCATCACTTTAAACACATCACAGCCTTCACCAAAAGGCTGGCTACAGGTGGTTTCAGGCAGGGCTAAGGCCGACTTAGCAGCTACAGTGTGTAATGCAATCATAGGGGATAACCTAAAAATAAGCCTGAGTTTTAAAGCCTAGGGACGAATATGTATAACGGTATCATTATTCACCAATTGCCAAATTTCATCCATATCAATATTACGCACAGCAATGCAGCCCCAAGTCCAATCTTTTTGTGGGAAATAAGTCATCAGTTGTGGTGCAGCTTTCATTTGTAAACTGGTCGCCGAACCATGAATCATAATGTCACCACCTGCAGAAACACCTAAATCTTTAGCCTTTTGTTTATCGGTCGCATTGGGGTAAGAGATATGCAAAGACTTATAAAATGAACTTTGCGGATTGCGCCAATCAATCATATAGCTGCCTTCAGGCGTTTTGCCATCACCTTCTTGAACTTTATGTCCTAGCGGTTGAAAACCCAGACGCATCGGGTAACGCCGAATGACTTGATCCTGATGTTTTAATTCCAAATAACGCTGAGCTTTATGTACCTGAATATTGTCGATCGGCGTTTCTTTGCGAATTTTTTGAATTTGCAAATCACTTAATTCAGGTGGAAAGACCAGTGCATTGGCAGGTGTAGGTAGATATTTTTCAAATTTTTGATAGGCAAAGTAGGCTACCGCAATACAGAAGAGGGTAGCGAAACTTAAGATCGTGATATTTTTTCTTGTCATTATTTTTTAGAGGATGAAGTGCTTTCACAGTCCATCGATTTCTGAATTGTGGATAATGTTTAAATTATCCACAATTATGACCCGAGTGAAATGTGGATTTGTGGATAAATGTTTAAGACGAGCAGCTAACCATCACTTCAGGCACATCACTTGGTAAAGGTCCTAAATCTTCTGTTGTTTCCAGTTCAGGCTGTTTGCTAAAGGGCCGACTGAGCAATGTAAACAAACGCTCTACTTCAGAAAAATCATTACGTTCAGCAAGTTCAATCGCCTTTTGAACCATATGGTTGCGCAAGATATATTGCGGGTTGGCTTGTGCCATTTCAGCATCTAAAGCATGGGTGTCCTGATGCCCACGGATGCTTTCATATTGTGCCAAGAAACCTTCAAAGGCGCGGCGGTCTAAGCAGTCATCTTTAATGGCTTCATATTCATGATTTTGCAGACGGATAAAGCTTTGTGTGTAATCCAGTTGCTCACTTTGTAGAATACGCAAAAAGGCCATAGCGCAGTCGAAGCTGCCTTTATGAAAACTCGGCAGGCCCATTTTCTGAGCTAAGCCCAATTTATAATGTTCCAAGAAGGTCAGTTCAAAATGCTCTAAGCATTTGGCTAGATCGTCTTTCCACTGTTCTTTGTCATAATCTGAAGGGCAGAGCGGAACGAGATTATTCAGCCATTGCCATAAATTCCAATGCCCGATACTTGGCTGCTGTTGATAGGTATAGCGGCCTTGGTAGTCCGAATGGTTGTTGATCCAGTTTGGACGGAAGCGCTCCATAAAGCCATAAGGGCCGAAGTCCAAAGTTGAACCGGTAATATTCAGATTGTCAGTATTCATCACGCCATGTGCAAAACCAATCAGCTGCCATTTGGCAATCATCACTGCGGTACGCTGAATAACTTGAGTGGCAAAAGCCAAAATGGGCTGTTCAGCATCCAAGCATTCAGGGTAGTGCCACTCAATACATTTTTGCGTGAATTCAGGTAGTAAATCACCCTGATATTGATTGATCCATTCAAAATGTCCCAATCGGATATGACAGTCAGATGTACGCAGCATCATCGCGCCGAGCTCGAGTTTTTCGCGCTTTACACCTTGCTCAGAACTGGTAAAACCCACCGCATTGCTGGATGCAACGCCTAGGTTGTTCAGCGCATGTCCTGCCAAATATTCACGAATGGTCGAGCGCAGCACTGCACGTCCATCGCCCATGCGTGAATAAGGCGTAGAGCCGGCGCCTTTAAGGTGCAGGTCAATGGTTTGCCCATGTTTATCGATGATTTGCGCAATCAATAAGCCGCGTCCATCGCCCAATTGGCCGGCCCATTGTCCAAACTGGTGACCTGCATAGACCATGGCCAAAGGTTCAAATTCAGCAAAGGTTTTTTGACCGCTGCAGATTTCAACCCAAGCCTGTTTATCTGTCTCAGACCATTGCAGCTCATCTGCAAGAGCCGCATTAAAATGCCCAGCTTTTGTGCCTTTTAAGGGTACAGGCTGTTGATGGTGGTACAGGCGAGGCGGCAGGGTGTTATAGCGGGCATTGAACAGCATAATGATCTTGAAAAATTCAAATTATGTTGAAACTATAGCAAAGACTGGATGGAAAAACTGTAGCTTAAAAACAATAAAACCTCCACAAGGGAGGCTCTATCATCAGAAGGGCTTATAGAATTAAGCTGTTTTCTTTTTCAAATTACGCATCAATTGATTTAGTGTTTCACGGTGCTGTGAAAGACGTTTTTCAACTTGTTGGAATTCAAGTTTTAGCTTGTCATCCATTTGATGAAATTTTTCAGCAACCGCAGTTTTCTTCGCTTGAATTTCCTGTTCTTTGAGTTTTGCCCAGTCATTCAAGGTTTGTGAAAACGCATCATATTCTTGAGAAATACGTTGTTTGGCTGTCGTAATATCATCAGTCATGTTTAGACCATAGATGGCAAGGTCTTGTTCCGCATACTTGAACTTCATAGCCAACTCAGCTTTTTTAATATTAAAGCTAGGGATACGGCGTAAATTTTTAGCAAGACCTAATTTAGAGCAGCTCCAAATCAACCATTTTGTTGGATCGTATTGCCACCATTTCACACCATTACGGTAGTCGTATTGGAAAATGTGGTGATAGTTATGATAACCCTCACCCCAAGTAGCAATAGCTAGCCAGAAGTTATCACGAGCGGTATTTTCGTCAGTATACGGACGTTTACCCCACATGTGACACAGTGAGTTAATAAAGAACGTCACATGATGGCTCAAGATTAGACGCATTAAACCGCCCAATAATAGAACGCCCCACATGTCGCCAACAGCCCAACCAATTGGCACTAAAATCGCCGCATGAACAGCAATTACCAGTGGAATGTAGTATTTATCTTGGAACAAAACGACTTTATCTTTTAACAGATCAGGTGCGTTTTTGTAGTTCGGTTCTGCTGCTGGATAATCACGAAGCATCCACCCGATATGGGCATACCAGAAACCACGATTAATCGAGTATGGATCTTGGTCAATATCGTCTACATGACGGTGATGTGTACGGTGACCTGAAGCCCAGAACAAAATACTGTTCTGAACAGCAAAAGTACCCATGAGCATTAAAATGATTTTTAAAGGCAAGGTTGCTTCATAAGCACGGTGTGCCCATAAGCGGTGATAACCTGCGGTAATACCTAAACTGCTGACACCCAGTAAAACAAACATACTGATCCAAGCAGCGGCACTAAAATCATGATTAATGGCATATAACGGAATTGCAATAACTGCGACAATAGGTAAAAACACCAATGCAAAAATAGCAATCCAGTTCATTGGGGCTTTGGGTAGGGGAGCATTCATCTCCAACAGCACTCCTGAAACCTTGGGAGGTATAGATAGGACTAATCCCATTAATTTTTTAAGGGATTTTAGACGTACAGAATAGTAGCACGGGAAAACCCGTTTTCACCACTGTTATTGTACAGTTGTATTGTTCTAAACAGTAACATAATACGACTGAAGTTATTTGACTTTTTGTGGAGTAAGAAGATGCCAAAAAAACAGCAAATTTGTCAAAATAATCTGAAATTACTTATCAAATACTGCATCTGGGGCAGCTTTCTGATCAGTTGTCTGGGACTGATGGCTTGTCAAAGTTCTCCGACGCAGAAGGTGACTACAAAGTCACAAGGGAAATCACTGGGCAACAGCGTTGAGCAGCCATTAAAACTTATTCGCGTAAATGATGGGATACAAGATATTCCATGGACGATTGTGAAAATCGCTGTACAAAAAGCTAAGTTCTTTCATCATCAACCTTATCTTCAGTTCAATTCGCAATTTCGACAAATTCAGGGAAATACGGGATGTAACACTATCAGTGGCACTTATGTGATTGATACCTTAAAACACAGCATTGATCTGAATGCCCGAGCAGGTTATTTCAGCTGTGATTCGGCTTTGGCTCAAGAGGCTGAACTTTCAGATGCCTTGCAAGCCGCAACACAATTCCAAATAAAAGGGAAACACATGACGATGCAAAACAGTCGGGGACAAACTGTATTGGTTTTGGAAAGAAAATAGACCGATTGAAATATCGACGTGTTGATCGAGAAGTGAATTACACAAATCTAGGTGAATAAAGCAGCATTAAAAATGCTGCATCATTAATTTAGGATAGTCGGTAATTAAGCCGTTAATGCCCCAATCTTTAAGCTGTTTAGCACGATCAACGTCGTTGACAGTCCATACGCTCACATTTAATTTTGCCTGCTGCGTGGCCTGAATAATGTCTGAATTGGCGAGTTGGTTCATCCAACCGATTTGGATACAACCTAATTCAAGTGCTTGTTCAATCGCTTTAAATTTTACGTCTGTTTCAACCAAAAGCCCGCGTTTGAAGCCGGATTTTTTTTGTTGCAAAGCAAGATGAATTTTAGGGTCAAAACTGGTGATCACCGCGGAATGTTCGAAACCTTGGAGCTGTTGTTCCAAGGTTTCAGTCAGCGCTTCAGCTTCAGTCTGTGTCTTCACTGCTTTCACTTCGACTTCAATATGATCGAAGTTATGAATAATTTTGAGCGTTTGTTCGAGCAGTGGCGTCGGCTCAACTTTATTCCATTCTGACCATGTCACTGCATGGTTATACGGTTCTAGTTCAGAACTTTCGCATTCATAAAGATACTTATCTTGGCCGGTGGTACGGATGAATTGATCGTCATGCATCACAATTAAGGCGCGATCTTTTAGTTGTCGCACATCAAATTCAACTGAGCGTATGCCTAAATCTTGAATATATTGGAAACCACCTAGGGTATTTTCAGGTGCTTCACCACGAGCGCCACGGTGACCGATTATGCGCATAAAGGGCCTGCAAAATTGAAAGATAAAAACATAGTGTCCTGTAAGCATGACAGGGAGATGACACTGTTATTTTGATCCGATCATCCTGAAATACAAGAATGATCGGACGAAATGTTTCGATTTATTTCAATGTAAAATAGACTTTTAATTGGTCAAAGGATTTGAGCAATTTTTGAATCCAAAACTTATTGATCAATCGTGTCGTTAATATTTTTCTGCCACAGCACCTCAGAACCACCTTCAGCGCGTTGTAATGTACGCGATGCGACAAATAACCAGTCAGAGAGTCGGTTAAGTAGCTGCAATGACGGTGCTTGAATGTTCTGGTCACGGTTATGTACAGCCATTAAACGACGTTCTGCACGGCGGCAAACTGCACGCGCTTGATGGGCAAAGCTGCACACCAATGTTCCTGATGGCAGGATAAAGTCTTTGAGCATTGGCAGCGCTTCATTCATACGGTCAATGTCATTTTCCAAAAACTCAATTGACACAGGTTGTACCAAGTTGAAGTTTGGAATGCAGACTTCACCGCCAAGGTCGAATAACCAATGCTGAATCAGGCTGAGCGATTTATCCCAAGCCGCTTTGTCTTCAATACTGCTAAGTGCGATGTGCGAACGCAGAATACCAATGCTTGAATTGAGTTCATCGACATCTCCTAAGGCTTCAATACGTAAATCATCTTTGGCTACGCGTGATCCGTCGCCAAGACCTGTCGTACCTGAATCGCCTGTGCGGGTATAAATTTTACTTAAGCGGTGGCCCATGTCTTGTCCTTAAAATGATGAAAATTTCGGGTCGGTCATAAAAAAGGATAATGCCATAGTCATGACATTATCCTCAAAGTTTTCTGCTTTCTATTGATGAAACTGATTAACTAAAAATCAGTATTTAAATGTCACACCTGCAGAAGCTAAACGACCACCATTCACATAGTAGTAACCACCACCATACGATGCAGTTTTGTATTTCACATCACCGACATTTTCAATATTGGTAAAGACTTTTACGTTTGGATTCACGTTCCAATATGCATTGAAATCTACAGTCACGTAGCCAGGATTTTCACGTTGGTAATCTTGTGCATGTGATTTAGACGATAAAGCACCGCTGATTCCATAAATTTCGTTTTGAAGTCCTGCGGTTAATGTAAAGCTTTGACGAGGACGACGATTTAACTCTTTGCCTGTTTTTTCATTTTCAGCTTTCACGTAGTTATAGGCTGCTTTTGCAAACCATTGGTCTTGTTGCCAAGCCAAATAGCTTTCACCACCTTGGAATTTAGCTTCTTTTACATTGCCAAATTTATTTTTATTCGCTGCATTGTAGTCAATTAAATCATCAACTTCTGTGCGATATAAAGATAAACCAGTACTTAAGCCATAAGCTAATTTTTGATCTACACCAATTTCATAAGATATGCTTTCTTCAGGTTTTAAATCAGCATTACCATAAGAACTATACAATTCATTGAGTGTTGGCGATCTAAATGCCGTACCAATATTGGCATAAACACTGGTTAATGGCAGGATTTTGTAACGAACAGCAGCTTGACCTACTGTATGTGTTCCATATTTTTCGTTGTCTTCAACACGTAAGCCAACTTGGGTATCTAAGCCATTATTTTTATACTGATGTTGAATATAATAACCTTGTGAATCCACGTCCCCTTTGTAAGGAGCTGTAAAGGAAATCACATCGCCTTTAATAGTTTGGTAGGTTGTGCCTAACAAGATATTTTGATGTGGGGTGAATTGCCATTTACCATACAATTCAGCTTCTTGAGTTTTGCTATGAATAAAATCGTATGACCCATCATAGTTCACATCATTTTGATCAATATCATCTTTAAATTGTGATAAACGTGCATTCACAGAAATATCAGAGGTGATATTGACACGACCTTTAACATTCACGATTTCATTTTTAAAATCTTGAGAAAGATTTTTTAAGCCTGAACAGTTATAGTTCGCATCATAAGCACTACAGTCGATATAACCTGTAGAGCCTTTATTTTGTTGATAATCTACAGAAAGCGCATAGTCTTCTTTTTCCACACCAACTTTGGCACTAAAACCTTTTTGATCATAATCAGCAGTTTTAACTTTGCTATTTTTCCAGTCAGTGACTTGTGTGCCGTCAGTTTCTAAACGTTGACCACGAATTTGAGCATAGAAACCATCTTCTGCAACATCTGCTCCAGCGATGGTTTTGTAGGTGCCATTTTCACCCATCTCGCCAGTCACAAAAGCACTGGTTTTTTCAGGTGTTTTTGAAACAAGTTGAATCACACCACCAATCGCATCTGTACCATAAAGCACAGAAGCAGGTCCTTTGAGGACTTCAATTTGTTTAATATCAGTGGTATCGATAAATGCTAAAGATGGCGCACCTGTTGTCGCTGTATTTAAACGAACACCATCACGTAACACTAAAGTTTGGTTTGAGTTTGTACCACGTAAGAAAATAGATGAAACTTGACCATAACCACCACTTTGAACCATGTTAATCGCGGCATCACTCATCAATAAGTGTGGTAGTTCCGCAATTGGTGATTGCTCAACAATTTTAGGTTCGATAATTGAAATACGTGCAGGGACATCATTAATATTTTCTTCACTGCGTGAAGCGGTAACGACGATGGTATCTAAAGTTGTGGAAGCTTTATTTTCAACTGCGTCAGCAGCCACAGTATTTGTTGAAAAACCCATTGCAATAGCGATTGCGCCCACTAATGCTGTAGGCTGAAAAAGAGTAGACATACTTTGCTCCATACATTCACCCCACGTGAATGATTGAGTTGAAGAACGCAGCAAGCAGGTATCCGGACTTAAATATAAATATTGATTAAAACAATATTGGCATATCCACCTTCCCGTAACAATGCAGTGGTGTAAACTCCTTCATGAATTGAAGGTGTTTATAAAGATATGAGGTTCATTTTACCGTTGCGGGGGCAGTGCTGGATTCTCACCAGCTTCCCTAAGCCTAAGCTCAACTTGCAGCAAGTTGAGCGCAGTATAAAGTTTGTATGAGTCTTAAACAACGGATGTAAATAAATATTCAGGATGAACTTTACGCAAGGTCTAAAAATTGCATTACAATGATTCGCCTTCATATTCATAGATAGGCTATGAATAGGGCGGAGTTAGAGCCACAATAATATGCGAACCCGTGCCAAAATCTGCGGAATTACACGTACTCAAGATATCCAATCTGTCGTCCAAGCTGGCGCAGATGCGATCGGATTTGTATTCTTTGCGCCAAGCCCGCGCAGTGTAACGGCAGCGCAGGCTGCTGAGCTGATTCAGCATGTGTCGCCGTACGTACAGACCGTGGGTTTATTCGTGAATGCATCAGCTACAGAGATACAGGATATTTTAAAAATTTCACCTGTAGACATACTGCAATTTCATGGTGATGAAAACCCTGAACAGTGCAAAACGATTGCACAGACTGTTGGGCGCCGCTGGTATAAAGCCATTCAGGTGAAGCCAGATTTGGACGTGATTAGCGAGATTCAATCTTTTCAGCAGGCAGGGGCAAGCGCCGTACTGCTCGATGCATGGCATCCTGAGCTGAAAGGCGGTACAGGGCATAGCTTTGACTGGGCACAGTTCCCAAAACTCGATATTCCTTTAATTTTGGCGGGCGGTTTAAAGCCTGACAATATTGAAGATGCGATTCAAACCACAGGCGCTTATGCCGTAGATGTGAGCGGTGGTGTAGAATCAAGTAAAGGTATTAAAGACCAACAACTCATAGAACGCTTTATGCAAGGAGTCCTTCGTGGATCAGCAAAATAAAATCGACTATACCCAATTCCCAGACGCACAAGGGCATTTTGGTATTCATGGCGGGCGTTTTGTGTCAGAAACTCTTATGGCAGCACTTGAGGACTTAGAAAAACTCTATTTCCGCATGAAAGATGATGCACAGTTTTTGGCAGAATTCGACCGTGACTTGGCGTATTACGTCGGTCGTCCAAGTCCTTTGTATTATGCTGAGCGATGGTCGAAAGAGTTGGGTGGTGCGCAAATTTACTTAAAACGTGAAGACCTGAACCATACAGGTTCACATAAAGTGAATAACACCATTGGTCAGGCTTTACTGGCTAAGCTTTCAGGTAAAAAACGTATTATTGCCGAAACAGGCGCAGGTCAGCACGGTGTAGCAACTGCAACGATTGCAGCGCGTTTAGGCCTTGAATGCGTGGTGTTCATGGGCGCAGAAGATGTTAAACGTCAAGCCATGAACGTATACCGTATGCGTTTACTTGGCGCAACGGTTGTACCTGTGGAAAGCGGTTCAAAAACATTGAAAGATGCCATGAACGAAGCGATGCGTGATTGGGTCACCAATGTTGATTCAACTTATTACGTGATTGGTACAGTTGCAGGTCCACACCCATATCCACAATTGGTTCGTGATTTCCAATCAATCATTGGTCGTGAAGCGCGTAAACAAATTCAGGAACAAGCAGGCCGTTTACCAGATGCTTTAGTTGCATGTGTGGGCGGCGGCTCAAATGCGATGGGCTTGTTCTATCCATTCTTAAATGATGAAGACGTGAAAATGTACGGTGTCGAAGCTGCAGGCTATGGCATTGAAACAGGCAAGCACTCTGCACCACTCAACGCAGGTCATGTCGGTGTACTTCACGGCAACCGTACTTACTTGATGTCGGATGATCAAGGTCAGATCATTGAAACACATTCAATTTCTGCCGGTTTGGACTACCCAGGTGTAGGCCCAGAACACAGTTTCTTGAAAGATATGCACCGTGTGAACTATGTGCCAATCAATGACACTGAAGCGCTACAAGGCTTCCGCGACTTAACACATATTGAAGGTATTATCCCTGCGTTAGAAAGTTCACATGCGATGGCTTATGTCACGAAACTTGCACCGACGATGGACAAAGACCAAATCATCATTGCGACTGTATCAGGTCGTGGCGATAAAGACTTAATGACCGTTGCCCGTATTGATGGCGTGGAAATGGTTGAGATGTAAAATCTCCCCCAACCCCTCTTTAATAAAGAGGGGAAAAGCCCTCCTTTGTTAAAGGTGAGGATTTCAGAATGTATTCTGAATCCGCAAGGGGAGGATTAAAAAAAATCGCGCAGAAGTAATTCCGCGCGATTTTTTCTTGCTGAAAATTTTATTGAGGCAAATCACTATAAAATAGATGCAGAATAAAAGTGTGAAATAAATCACAATACTGTGGAAATTTTATTGCTTTAGAAAGACTTTATAACAATGACATTTACCCAATTGGTTCGTGCAGAATCCTTTCCAACCCATATTTCTTGGCAATGGCGTGATACTTTTGCGCTGTGTATTCTTCCGCTGATCTTGCTCAACAGTTATGTCTTAGACCAATTTTTTGGTGTTTCAGCTCAGGTCGCTTTGGGTGATTCGATCTTTCGCGGTATTTTATTTATTGCCGTGTGTTGGCTCTATAAAACGATGCTATATACGCACTGGCAAAAGTATAAGCAGGCCTTTTGGCGCTCAAGTCTGTTGGTGGTTGTTGGTGCAGTCGCTTTACAAGTAGTGATTTCTTTTACACGCAGTCTGTTGCCCGTTGGTGAGAACATTGAAAAAGAATCGACCATTGATCCCAATACGATTGCGTTTTTTAGCTTGCTGATCATCAGCCTTGGGCCATTATTTACCGCATTGCTCGAAGATATTATTTTCCGCTATACCTTGCTACAAAAGCTATTTATACAGCCTTGGCTGTGGCGATTGATATTGGTATTACTGAACTCAATTTTATTTGGCTTGATTCATTATCATAATTTTGATGGCGATTTGATTGCGACCATCAGTTTTATGGCGGCAGGCCTATTTCTCAACCTCATCTATTTGTGGACGCGTAACATTTGGCATGTCTTACTCATTCATTTCGTCAACAATGCAGTACTCTCTTTAGGCGGCGTGATTTTGTTGAAATTACTTCAGCCCTATGTGGGCAGTTGAAGTCAAAAATAGGGGGAGATTGTGTCCAGTTTATTTATGGTGATGCTCGGCGGACGCCATCCAAGAGCAAATATCGAAGTGCATGATGTCATTCTTGCAGTGGGTAACGCATTAGAAGAGGTTTATCCACAACTGAGAACGGCATGGTTTGGTGAGCAAAAAGGCTTACATATTGATGCTTGGGCACAGGTACATACAGTCAGCACTGAAAATCGGCATTATCGTATCCAATTTTGTGATGCCGCGCCCCGAGCTGAAGATGAAAAATTATGGCTGATTAATCTCGGGGGATATGATGCCCGCGAATTTGGTGAATTACATCGTTATGTTTTGGTGACAGGACAAAACGCTAGTGTCGCGAAACAACGGGGCAAGGCTTTTTTTGAGGCAAATTGGCAAAAACAACATACCGATCGAACTCTAGATGTTGATGATTGTATTGCGATTGATCATGTCTATGGGCGCTATATCGAATTGGTTGAAACGCCGCATAGCCAGCAAAATTCATGGAAAAATGATTACATCTTAATAAATGAACATTTGTGATGATTAAGAGCTGAAATGTCAGCTTTTATATTTTTTTGTGATATTCGCCTGAAATCAGATGGATTGTCTTTTCAGGCGTTAAATAATAGGCATAATAACATTCAGGATTTAGACCTTAAACCTCAATGGAATGGCGTATATGGATTTAATACGGCCGAATGGACAGCCGCATTATGGGCGTTTTAGTGAACTTCCCAATCGCATCGATTTAAGTAAGTATGAATATAAGACACCGTATGGAAAACGACTTGAAGGTTGGCGTAAGCGTTTAAAATATAAAAAATTTAAATTTTGTTGTATTCAGCATGAACATTATACGATTGGTCTAGCGATTGCCGATATCGCGTGGGCAGGGCACGGTTTTGTTTATGTGTATGATCATATTACGAATGAAGTATTGGAATGGAATTCGATTAATTTCCTGTCACGCAATACTGTTTTAGATGAACAACCTTTATTTAATCAGAGTCATTTTATTAAGTCAGGGATTCAACTGGACATTCAGCATGCCAATGGTGTGCGATACATTCAAATGTCGAAACATGGTGAACTCAAACTGAGTGCCCGAGTGTTTTGTGCGGGGACTGATCCGCTGAGTATGTGTAGCCCTACAGGGATTAATGGTTGGACCTATACTCAAAAACTAACGACGTTAGGCTGTGAAGGTTTCTTTATCAATAAACAAGGCAAGACCATTCAATTTCATGACCGGACATTGGTGTCTTTAGATGATACCTGTGGTTTTCTTCGTCCTGAAACCGCATGGTTTTGGCTGTCGTGTAACTTTTGGGATAGTCAAAATCGACGCGTTGGGATCAATCTTGCCTCAGGGGTAAATGAAAGCTTTGGCAATGAAAATTGCCTTTGGGTCAATGGACATCTATATGCCATGTCTGATGTGCTGTTTCAGCAACAAGGCGATAATCAATGGAATATTAGTTCATTAGACAACAGCTTAAATTTGATCGTCACCACAGGTTGGCGGCGCTATGAAAACCTGAATTTAAGATTGGTCGGTAGTCAGTTCAGTCAATGGCAGGCAAAAATTAGCGGTACAATTCAACGTGATGACGAAGAAATTGTATTCTTAAATGAATATGGTTTACTTGAGCAGCACTATGCCAAATGGTAAGTCTAAGCCTATAAAAAAGCCGCAATCGATGCGGCTTTTTTTATTCAATTTTTATTTTGCAGCTTGCCAAAACACTTCAGCTGCTTGTATCGGATCATTGGTTTCTTCATAAGTTTTTAACCAGAGATCATAATTTTGCACAATGGGATGCTGACTCGGATGGAAGTCTTTTTTAAACCAATCTCGATATGGTTTGCTCATACGGGTGAGGGTGCCATTTTTACCAAAGAACCACGGTAAGCCTTTCATATTTAATTTTAAACGTTCAGTGAAACTGAAGCCGTCATGTTTCAGCATCACATTGGCACGGTATAAGGTAAAGCCGAGCATCAATCCACTGGTCCAGACCAGAGTGAATTTCTTTAAATTTTCATCGACCTTCGCCACATCTTTCATCACATCAAAAGCCACATCGCGATGTTCCATTTCTTCTATCGCATGCCAAATAAATAATGCACGGACATAAGGATGCGCAGATTCTAAGACGGACTTTTGGCTACAAAAGGTTTCAGCCATCAATGCAGTCAAATGCTCGGCAGAAGCCGTCATGGCAATGTTGTATTCTGGTGAGCGCTTGCTCAGTTCAAATTTAAAAATTTTATTCAGACGTTTAATGAACGCATCGACAGGCATGCCTTGTTGTTTCATCAACATATTCATTTTGTCATGCGCCATACCGTGCTGCGCTTCTTGACGAATAAAGTCAGCGACACGTTGTTGTAAATCAGGGTCTTGAATTTGACTGCGGAACAGACGTACAGATTCAATAAAATAGCGCTCGCCATCAGGAAAGGTCAGGCTCAAGGCATCAAACATACGTGTTAAAAAGGGGTCTCCGCCAAACCAATAGCGCGGGATTTCTTCTAACTTAAAATTTAGCTTTGTGCGAACAATGGGTTCGACTTGATATTTGACGATAGCATTCATGATATTTTTTCTGTGCAAGTCGTGTTGATTGCAGTATGTCGGAGAAATTGCACTTTGTTTTGACAGATATTGCCAATTTTTATACATTTTACGCCATGATGAAAATATAAAATGTCAGAATTGGCAGGTCAGAAAGAGGGGCGAGATGGCTGAAATTCAGATCCCAAATGGTTACTTCCAACTATGGAATATGGTCTTAATTGAGCGTGAATTAAACTATACACAGCTCGAATGGATTGCGCCGTATGCTGCGCAAATTCAGCATGTGCTGTCTTTGCCGATCGACTCTCAATCGCCGAATTCTTTTTTTAATAGCATCATGCAACTGACTCAGCAGCATCTGGATTGCCCGCAATTGGTCTTTGAAATGGCCAAGTATATTCGTGCAGAGCATTTTGGGGTGTTAGGCTATATGGCGACACTGAGTAATAGTGTTGCAGATGCTTTGCAATATGTGATGCGCTTTAGTCGCTTGGTGATTGATGGCGCGCAAATTGTGCCGATGAATATGAGCCATCAAGATCATCAAATTATTCTGTCTTGGCCACAGCATGATGATGAATATGCTTTGGTGAATGAGTTGACCATGGCCTGTATGGCACATTTGGCCAAGCAAATTTTTCCAGATTCTTTAAAGTTACTCCGCATTCATTTTGCCCATGCGCCGCGGATGGCACGTTATCACTATGAAAAGTTTTATGGCTGCCAAATGGAATTTTCGACCCTTAAATATTCATTTGTGATTCATGCAGACAGTTTGGATTTAAAGTCAGAACTTGCTGATCCGTCACTGATGCAATTGTTATTACGTCAGGCCGAAGAGGCGATCGCCGCTCGTCCGCAACATGCAGATCCAATTCTACAGATGCAACAATGCATCGCTGATCATCTCAAACGAAAACAGCAAGCCCCTAAAATAGAGTGGTTAGCAGAAGAGTTACATCTGTCAGTCAGAACCTTGCAACGACAGTTAAAGGAGAAAGACACCTCGTTTAAACGGCTTTTGGAGCTTGAACGGATGAAACGCTGTGAATATCTACTTTCACAACAAACCCATTTGACGGATATCGCGTTGCAGTTAGGATATTCAGATCAGTCTGCTTTGGCACGTGCTTTTAAGGCATATAGCGGAGAGACATTATTAGCGCGAAAAAAAGCCTTGAGATTAGAATAAAACTTGCAGATTGCTCGTCAAGAAAAGCCTTTCAAACAACATTAAAAAAAAGCGGTCAAACGACCGCTTTTCTTTTAAGCCAAGCTTATGCCGCAGCTTTTAATTTTGGATAACGAAGTAAAATGGCAAGGATGGCAAAGATCGCCAAGACCCAACAGTAATACACACTACCAATCAGTTCCACAGGTGAAAGTTTTGCGATCGAACAAGCCAGTAACAGCTGTGCACCATAAGGAATGAGACCTTGGACTACGCAAGAGAAAATATCCAAGAGCGCAGCAGCACGTTTAGGGTCTACACCATATTCTTTGGCGACTTCACGTGCCATGTCACCAGATAAAATAATTGCGACAGTGTTGTTTGCTACAAATAGGTTAGAGAAAATCACCAAGAAACTGATACCAATTTCACCTGCGCGTTCAGCACCAACTTTAAAGCAGCGTGTAATGCTGTAAATACGTTGAATCAGCCATTCTAAACCGCCTTCTTTTTGCATAATGGCAGAAATACCACCTAAGAAAATAGAAAGCAGGGCAACTTCAAACATGCCGGTAAAGCCCTCATAAATAGAATTATTTAAGCTTAAAAAATTAAATTCAGGTTGAATCACCAAACCAATCAAACCAGACAGTAAGACACCAATAGTCAGCACAGCAAGCACGTGCAAACGTGAAAAGGCCAAAATAAATACGGCTAAATACGGCAGGATTAGCCACGCATTATAAGCTTTGTGTTCAATCGCTTGTGAACCTTGACTCATAATTAAATAGATACAGATGCTGACGATCGATGCAGGAACAGCAATCCAGACATTGACCTTAAATTTATCGCGAAGTTGAACTTTTTGACTGTTCGTTGCAGCAATGGTGGTATCTGAAATCATCGACAGATTATCACCAAACATAGCACCACCGACCACAGCACCAATGGCATACACCACTTCAATTTCGGTGACTTGAGTAAAACCAAAGGCAATTGGCGCGCAGGCTGCAATGGTGCCCATGGAGGTTCCCATCGCTGTGGCAATAAAGGCCGCAATAATAAACAGCATAGGCAGCACGAACTCAGGCGCAATTACCGATAGTCCCAACTGCACTGTTGCATCGACACTACCTATGGCACTGCTGACACTGGCAAAAGCACCAGCGAGCATAAAGACCATGAACATTAAGATCAAATTCGGGTGGCTAGCACCTTTCATAAATGTATCAATCGCGTCATTGATCTTGCCGCGATAGAGCAAAATTGCCAATACAATTGCAGGAAGAGCAGCGACTGGGGCTTTCACTTGATAGAACGCAAACTCAGTTCCAATGATGGAATGGTAAATACCACTGCCCAAAAAAATGGTCAGAAAAACAATAAGCGGGAGCAGTGCAAATGCCCGAGCAGGCACTTTCACTTGTGAATCGGAGGACATAGGAGATAAAAAAATAAAAGTATGCGGCTAGTATAAAGCAGGTTTTGCAATTTAAGGAAAATTAAAATGTAAATGCTAAGCCTGTTATTTTTAACATTTTTTTGATGATAAAATTAAGTTAATCTAAAACCTTATAATTTTGCCAGATCCTAAAATTAGGCATCTTTGATCATTGTGAAAAAAACTGAAATATCGGTAAATGATGCTTTCGGGTTGTTCTGGAAAATTATGTTTGCATGAGAAATGCCGACGGAGGATTGTATACCCTGTTCAATGGGTAAAAAATAGCGTTACAATGCGATGTCTTGTATTTCGACAAAACCCACATCATAGTTTTGATTCATTCAAGGAAAGTATAACCCTATGTCACGTTTAGCCACTCGATTTGGAACGCTTAAATCTCAACAGCGTAAGGCCTTGGTTTCTTATGTTATGGCTGGTGACCCTCATCCACAAGTAACGGTACCTTTGTTACATCAAATGGTTGAGGCAGGTGTAGATGTGATCGAATTGGGTCTTCCATTTTCAGACCCAATGGCGGATGGTCCTGTTATTGCACTTGCCGCTGAGCGTGCACTTGCTGCAGGAACCAATACTCTAGATGCCTTGAACATGGTGAAAGAGTTCCGTAAAAACGATACAGAAACACCAGTAGTACTGATGGGCTATTTAAACCCTGTTGAAGTAATCGGCTATGAAAAGTTTGTTGCCTATGCACATGAATGCGGTGTAGATGGCGTGCTCTTGGTGGACCTTCCACCAGAAGAAGCAAAAGATCTAGATGCAGTATTGAAAAAATACGACATGGATCAAATCTTCTTACTTGCGCCAACATCCACTGATGAACGTATTCAGCATGTGGTGAAACAAGCCAGTGGATTTATCTACTATGTTTCTTTGAAAGGTGTGACAGGTGCAGCGACTTTAGACGTTGCTGAAGCTGCGGCACGTATTCAAAAAATCAAATCGTATACTCAGGTACCTGTCGGCGTTGGCTTTGGTATTAGTGATGCAGCATCGGCGAAAGCCATGGGTGTTGCTGCAGATGCGGTGATTGTAGGTAGTGCTTTTGTTAAACAATTTGCAAACTTAGCGCCAGAACAAGCTGTAATCGAAACAGTGAATAAAGTGAAGGAGCTTCGAGCTGCGCTCGATGAGTTAGTATGAGTCAAGACGCAAAAACAGGCAAAATTCTGAGCGCATCTACGCCATGGACAGAGCGTGCGGTACCAGGTATTCATGTACCTGATGAACAGCAAGCATTAAAGGCGACATTTACTGAGCCGACGATTGAATGTCCTGAGTGTCATGCACTTGTGACTCGTACTGCGATGTCATTTAATGCCTACGTTTGTCCGCAGTGTGATGAACACTTGCGAATGAAAGCGCGTGATCGCTTGAACTGGTTCTTTGACCAAGTACAAAAAGAATTGGGTCAAGAATTTAAAGCCAAAGATCCACTTAAATTTGTAGATAGCAAAGCGTATCCAGACCGTATGTCTGAAGCGCAGAAAAAAACCGGTGAAACAGAAGCTTTAGTGGTAATGCAAGGAACGCTGAAAGGCATTCCAATGATTGCGACTGCTTTCGAATTTGATTTCATGGGCGGTTCAATGGGCACTGTAGTTGGTGACCGTTTTGTTCAAGCGGCTGAACTTGCGATTAAATCCAAACAACCGCTTATTTGCTTCGCTGCCTCTGGCGGTGCACGTATGCAAGAAGGCATGTTGTCACTCATGCAAATGGCGCGTACTTCTGCTGCCATCCAAAAAATGAAAGATGCTGGCTTGCCTTATCTAGTGGTGCTGACACATCCAGTCTATGGTGGTGTGACTGCATCATTGGCAATGCTCGGTGATGTTCACTTGGCTGAACCGAAAGCCATGATTGGTTTTGCTGGTAAGCGTGTGATTGAGCAAACTGTACGTGAAAAATTGGAAGAACCGTTCCAACGTGCAGAATACTTGCTTGATCATGGTGTAGTCGATCAAATTGTCCACCGTCATGCATTACGTGATACAGTTTATCGTATTGTAGCGAAATTGATGAACTTGCCTTGAACACAGCACCACTTGCAACTGATTCTTTAAACACATGGCTCGATTATTGGAGCCATGTTCATGTTACGGGTATTGATTTAGGTCTGGAACGGGTGATTCCTGTTGCGGAACGACTCGGTGTAACCCAGCCTGATGCGAAAGTGCTGACGGTCGCGGGAACCAATGGGAAAGGTTCAACCACGACCACTTTGGCTGCGATTTTAAATGCCCAAGGTTATAACGTGGGGCTATACCAATCACCGCATATCTATCGATTCAATGAACGTGTAAAGCTTCAAGGTGTTGAAGTGGCCGACCAAATCCTGATTGATGCTTTTGTAGCCGTTGATCAGGCGCGTCGTGAATGTGAATTAAGTTTATCTTTTTTTGAAGCGACCACTTTGGCCGCTTTTGTTATTTTTAAACAGCAACATTGCGATGTATGGGTACTTGAAGTAGGCCTTGGTGGTCGACTTGATGTGGTCAATGTCGTCGATCCAGATGTTGCAGTGATTACCAATATTGGTTTAGACCATACCGATTGGTTGGGCGACACCATTGAAAAAATTGCTTTTGAGAAAGCAGGAATTATTCGTCCGAATATTCCTGTGATTTTTGGTGGGCAGCAAGTTTTGCCTGAAACCATTCGTCAAAAAGCAGAAGATTGCCAAGCCGCTTTGCATGTACTCAATCGTGATTATTTTTATCAGTACAGTGATGACGGACAATCTTGGATGTTTGCCTCATCAGGTTCAACCTTAAAATTACCCGTGGGTTCTTTGGCACTCGAAAATATCTCTACGGCTGTAGCAGCAATATTAGCTAGTGGTTTGGTGGTCTCTCAGCAGTCGATCGCTCAAGGGATTATCAATGCCAAGTTACAAGGCCGTTTTGAAGTTAGAGAAATTGCAGGTAAAACGGTGATTTTCGATGCGGGACATAACCCGCATGGTGTTGAATTTTTGTTAAAGCAATTGCGAAATTTTCTCCAGTACAATAAACAATACACAGAAGTGATCAGCGTTTTCTCCATGCTGACTGATAAAGACATAAATTCTGTCGTTAACTTATTGAAAGATACGGTAAGAATGTGGAAAATTGCACAATTAAATGTGCCACGTGCGGCATCTATCACACAATTGGATAGCGCACTACAGCATCAAGTCGTAGAACATTATGACAATGTGCAATTAGCTTTTAAGTCCGCGCTGGAAGAAACAAAGAATAATCAGCTGATTCTGGTATGTGGTTCATTTCATACCTTAGAAGCGGTATGGGAGTATCTGGAAGAATGTCAATGAATAACAAACAACGCTGGATGGGTGGTGTTGTTTTATTAGGTGGTGGTGTACTGCTGGCCGCACTTTTACTTAAAGGCAAAGAAGAAATACATCAAAATCAAAGCCAAACCCCCGAAATGGCTCAAGTTGAGCAACAAGGTCAGGGTGCGGGTAAAATGTCATCATTGACTGTTGATGTTGAAACTGAAAAGCGTTTGCTCGAAGAACAACGACGTACCCGTGAAAAATCGGTTGCGGAGCAAGAAGCACGTGCAGCAGAATTTTTAGCGATGCAACAACAAGCGGAAGCGGATGCAGCACGTAAAGCAGCAGAAGAATATGCTGCTTTAAACGCACATCGTTCAGCTCAACAAAGTTCGGATAATATTCCTCCCGAATTGGTTGAAGATGAAAAAGTCAAGCAAAAGCGTTTAGCTGAGGATAAGTTGGCGGCTCAAAAAAAGTTAGAGAGTCAGTCGGCGCAGCAAAAGGCTGATCAGGCACGTATCGCAGCAGATAAACAAAAAGCCGAAGCAAAACGTAAAGCGGATGCTCAAAAAGAAGCTGAACGTAAAGCACATGCTGAAGCTGAGAAAAAAGCAGCAGATAAGAAAGCAGCCGAAGCGAAGCAACAAGCTGAAGAAAAGCGTAAAGCCGAAGAAAAGCACAAGGCAGAAGAAAAGCGTAAAGCAGAAGCCAAGAAAAAAGCTGAAGCTGAAAAAGCACGTGATCTGTTGGAAAATGGCGATAAGCAATGGATGGTACAAGTTGCACTGGCTGCCAATGAAGCCAATGCAGATGCCGTCGCTGCAAAATTACGTGCAAAAGGCTATAAAGTGACAAAGAGTCCGACATCTAAAGGCATTCGTATCATGGTCGGCCCTTCGAAGGACCGTGATGCTGCGGACGCAACACGTAAAAAGATCAATTCAGATGCAAGTTTGAATATGAAATCGGCGTGGGTGATTGATTGGGTACCACTCGATAAACGCTAAGTTTATTTGA
Source organism: Acinetobacter sp. YH12027 (assembly GCF_013420085.1). Taxonomy (NCBI): domain Bacteria; kingdom Pseudomonadati; phylum Pseudomonadota; class Gammaproteobacteria; order Moraxellales; family Moraxellaceae; genus Acinetobacter; species Acinetobacter sp. YH12027. The sequence continues at coordinate 11,385 of NZ_VOYW01000031.1, read as the reverse complement.
GGAATGACCTTTAATAAGATGGATTCAGTAGTTGCTGCTGAATCCATCTTACATTTTTAGGGCTGAATAATCGGTCTATATTTTTCCAAATAGGGTGGAAGCCATAGCCACCTTGTTTCATTTCACGCTTTGCTTCCTCAATGGACCAATGCTGAAAAATAATACGGTACATTGCCACACTCGCGCCTGTACGGTCTGAGCCGTGGTAGCAATGGATTAACACTTTTTGCTGCTGTTGTTCAGCCACTTTTATAGTTTTCATCACCGTCAGTAAATCTTCACGATCGATTTGCCACGTGTGTATCGGAATATGTACAAATTTAATCTTTTGCGTATCAATGACATTGTTTAAGCGTTCTGGGTCATGATGCCGTGAACGTAAATTTATGATCACATCGATGTGCTGTTCTCGTAGAACAGGGGCGAGATCTGCATTAGGTTGTTCACTGCGAAATAGCGTTGGGCTGATTTGATAAAAATTATGCTGTTGATGAACGACTTTTCCCCAATGCTTAGGACGTTCATTTAACGGTAATGGATTTGATGTCATGCAACCCGTGAAGCTGAAGCTAACACTAAGGAGGATCATTGGCAGGATTTTAGCGGTCATTGCTTGTGTTCTGATAGCGAGCGAGTTCGAATGGGTCATGTGCGCAGATGAGATCGATGTCCGGATGCTGTGCTAACTGCTGAATCTTATGAAGTGTGTGCAGTCGCTGTGTATTGTCGGTGGCAAATAAACGCTCAAGCTGATTTAAGGCCCGCGAATGAAAATTTGGATTTAATTGATGCTGTGAGTAATAAGCATCGCCACAATATAACAACCAGCGCTGGTTATTTTTAATCGCAATACCGGCATGACCAGCGGTATGTCCCAAAAGTGGAAGCATTAAAATGTCATCTTGAAAAATAGACAGACCGGCAGTGTGTTCTAAGTTAAACCATGCTTGCGTCCCGATGCTTTCGATAAAATTCCAATAACGATGCAGTTGGAATTGCTGTGGTCGATAGCGCAGTCGTGATTTTAAGCTATGAAGGTTTTGAGTGGCATTATATTCACTGGCTAAGACATGCACAGTCGCCTGCGGAAAATCAGAGATCCCGCCAGCATGATCAAAATCTAAGTGTGACAACAAAATGTGTTGAACATCTTGAGCCTTAAAGCCTAATTTTTGAATTTGATGAATCGCACTTAGTTGCGGATTAAATTTGATCTGCGCTGTGCGTGAAATAAACCGACCTAAACGATTTTGTGGATGCAAATAATCTTGTAAGCCCAGTCCTGTATCGACTAAGACGAGCCCTTTATCGGTTTCAATGAGCAGGCAATGACAGACCAAATGTGCGCGAAAGCCTTTCTGTCCAAATAAAGGGGCACACGTTGGACAAAAACTACCACAATGTAAATGATGAATTTGATGAATCACGGTTTGTTGTTTTCAAGTTTTTCTTAGTTATAACGGAATTGTGATGTTTAACCAATCTAATCCCAGAGAGGAATTTGTAATCAAAAAAAAGCTCATCCGAAGATGAGCAGGTTGGAGAATGCCAGAACGGGCTCATCATTCGTTCTGAGGGGAAAACTATAAGTAACTATAAGTAACTATGGTTATGATTTTTAGTTGACTCAGGTGCTGCACTTAAAAATAGTTAAATTTGTACCTTCGCTTTGGTCACTCACAGCAGAGCTTCTTATCTTGCGCTCGGACAGCGTAATGCTCCGTTTTATCCTCACTTAGGTTGAGGCGTTAAACGAAGGTAAGGCGTAACTGCGTTATATCCTTGAGGAAAGCGTTGTTTGATTTCCTCTTCATCTTTTAATGACGGCACAATCACCACATCTTCACCTTGTTGCCAGTTGGCCGGTGTTGCAACTTTATGGTTGTCTGTCAGTTGCAAAGAGTCAATGACACGTAAAATTTCATGGAAGTTACGCCCTGTAGATGCAGGATAAGTAATGATTAAACGGACCTTTTTATTTGGATCGATGATCACCAAAGAGCGAACAGTTAATGTTTCGCTGGCATTGGGGTGAATGAAATCATAAAGGGTAGACACTTTACGGTCTTTGTCTGCAATGATCGGGAAGTTCACCGTGGTATTTTGAGTATTATTAATGTCATTAATCCAACCATGATGCGACTCAACATCATCAACAGACAGGGCAATGGCCTTGACACCACGTTTGCTAAATTCATCTTTTAGTTTTGCGGTAAATCCAAGTTCTGTGGTGCAGACTGGGGTGTAATCGGCTGGATGCGAAAATAAAATGCCCCAACTGTCACCTAAAAAGTCATAAAAATGAATGCTGCCTTCGCTTGAGTCTTGAGTAAAGTCTGGTGCAGTATCACCTAAACGAATCGTCATGGAATATCCCCGTATTTATTGAATTTGTTTAACTCAAAAATAAATATGAAGGATTTTTTTTATGATTAAAAATAGTGTTTTTTCATTTCTTTATGAATATATTTCATATAAAACAGTTTTATTGGGGGATAAATGCGAAATATCTCACGACAGAGTCACTATGTTGTCTGCAGAAAATTTGTTACATTAGCTTGCCTTAAGTCTCCGGGGCTAGAACCCGAGCGCAGAATATTTAAGGGGATTTTTGTGCAAAACCCTTGTACTTCGAATTTCTAGCACCATAATAACGACTAAGAAAATATATTCATTTGACAAGCAAGATTTAGAGAGTCTATTCATGTTGGCAAGTCTGATCGGAGGAATCTTCGGTACCAAAAATGAGCGCGAACTCAAACGCATGCGTAAAATCGTAGAGAAGATTAATGCGCTCGAGCCGACGATATCTGTTCTAAGCGATGCAGACTTATCTGCAAAAACTGAAGAATTCAAAGAACGTTATAAAAAAGGCGACAGCCTTGATAAATTATTACCTGAAGCGTTTGCTGTTTGTCGTGAAGCTGCAAAGCGTGTCATGGGCATGCGTCATTATGATGTACAGCTGATTGGTGGTATTACTTTACATGAAGGTAAGATCGCAGAGATGCGTACCGGTGAAGGTAAAACCCTCATGGGAACGCTTGCTTGTTACCTCAATGCGATCAATGGTGAAGGTGTTCACGTGATTACGGTGAACGATTACTTGGCGCAACGTGATGCTGAATTAAACCGTCCATTATTCGAATTTTTAGGTTTAAGCATTGGGATTATTTACTCAATGCAAGACCCAACTGAAAAAGCTCAAGCGTATCGTGCAGACATTACTTACGGTACCAACAACGAATTCGGTTTCGACTACTTGCGTGACAACATGGTGTTTTCTGCTGCTGAGAAAAAACAGCGCAGCTTAACCTATGCCATCATCGATGAGGTCGATTCGATCCTGATTGATGAAGCACGTACACCGTTGATCATTTCTGGTCAATCAGAAGACTCTTCTCAGTTGTATGCCGCAATTAACAGCATCCCACCAAAACTTCATGCACAAAAAGAAGAGAAGGTGCCAGATGGCGGTCACTTCTGGATTGATGAAAAACAGCGCTCAGTAGAAATGACCGAAGTCGGTTATGAAACTGTTGAAGCTGAATTGATTCAAATGGGCTTGCTTGCTGAAGGTGAAAGTCTATATTCATCTGCAAACTTGAACTTGGTACACCATGTTTCTGCGGCCATTCGTGCGCATTACCTATACCAACGCAACGTGCATTACATCATCAATGATGGTGAAGTGATTATTGTCGATGAAAACACCGGTCGTACCATGCCGGGTCGTCGTTGGTCTGAAGGTTTGCATCAAGCAGTGGAAGCAAAAGAAGGTTTGGAAATTCAACCTGAAAACCAAACTTTGGCAACCACCACATTCCAGAACTATTTCCGTCTTTATAAGAAATTATCAGGGATGACGGGTACTGCAGATACTGAAGCTGCAGAAATGAAAGAAATTTATGGCTTGGATGTTGTACTGATTCCAACCCATCGCCCGATGATTCGTAATGACCAAAACGATTTAATCTATTTAAACCGTGAAGGTAAATACAACGCCATCATTCAAGAAATTCAACGTGTTCATGAAGCAGGTGTTGCACCGATTCTGATTGGTACAGCAACCATTGAAGCCTCTGAAATTTTATCAGATAAGCTGAAAGAAGCTGGCATTCAACATGAAGTGCTCAATGCGAAACAACATGAGCGTGAAGCGGATATTATTGCGCAAGCGGGTTCACCGCGTGCAGTGACGATTGCTACCAACATGGCCGGTCGTGGTACCGATATTCTGTTGGGTGGTAACTGGAAAGCCTTACTGGCGAAGATTGAAGAGCCAACGGCAGCAGATGAAGCGCGTTTAAAAGCTGAGTGGGAACAAAATCATGACATGGTGTTGAACTCTGGTGGTTTACACATCATTGGTTCAGAACGTCATGAATCTCGTCGTATTGATAACCAGTTACGTGGTCGTGCGGGTCGTCAAGGTGACCCAGGTGTATCACGGTTCTACTTGTCGCTTGAAGATGACTTGATGCGTATCTTTGCTGGTGATCGCGTGGTTGCGATGATGCGTGCCATGGGTCTGAAAGAAGATGAAGCCATTGAACATAAAATGGTGTCACGCTCGATTGAAAATGCACAACGTAAAGTTGAAGCACGTAACTTCGATATTCGTAAAAATCTATTGAAATACGATGACGTAAACAACGAGCAACGTAAGATTATTTACTCTCAACGTGATGAAATTCTTGAAGAAGCATCATTGCAAGATTACATCGAAACAATGATTCACGATGTGACTAAAGGCATGATCGAAGTATATATTCCACCTGAGTCTATTCACGATCAGTGGGATATTGAAGGTCTTGAAAAAGCACTTCGTGAAGATCTATCGATTGAATTGCCAATTTCGCAGTGGCTAGAGCAAGATCGTCGTTTAGATGAAGAAGCTTTGGTTGAACGTATTACTGATGAAGTTCTTCAGCATTACCGTTCACGTCGTACACAAATGGGTGACGAAACGGCTGCAATGCTAGAACGTCACTTTATGTTGAATTCATTGGACCGCCATTGGAAAGAGCATTTGGCAGCGATGGATTACTTACGTCAAGGGATTCATTTACGTGGTTATGCGCAGAAAAATCCTGAGCAAGAATACAAAAAAGAAGCCTTTAACTTATTTGTAAACATGCTTGCCGTGATTAAGTCCGATGTCGTGACAGATCTATCTCGTATTCATGTGCCAACAGCCGAAGAACTTGCAGAAATGGAAGCTCAAAAACAGGCTCAAGCAGAATCAATGAATCTTCAATTGTCACACAATGACTTTGATAATTTATTGGCTGAAGCTAATGGTGACGACATTATCGATGCGCAGTATACCCCTGCAGAGCAAGTGATTGTTCCGCCAGAAAGCCGTAACTCACCGTGCCCATGTGGTTCAGGTCTGAAATATAAACAATGTCACGGTAAAATCTAAACGACATTGTTTAATTTCAAAAAAATCAGAGCACGAAGGCTCTGATTTTTTATTTGTACTGTTGATCTGACCTGAATAGTATTTGCAGTTCAGCAGATTAAATGTTATTTAGTTTCTATCAATAACCGTAAGACGGAAAAGACAATGAAAAAAGTACTAAAACCGTTCATGATTGCTGCTTTGGCTTTGCCAACTTTTGCCTTTGCAAACGCTCCTCAGACGACTTCTGTCGAGAAAGTTCAACAAGCAGTTGGTCCAACAACAACTCAAGTACAGGTTGGTACTGACGGTCAAGTGACTGTAGCAAGCCCGCGTACGGGTATTCGTTATACCTTTGCCAATCCAAATCGTCCGATCGTATTGCAAACTGCGAAAATTGCAGCAGCCAATGCAGCGAATGCTGACCGTATTGTGGCTGAAAACCCAGCACTTTCTGCTGCGAGTCAACAAAAAGCGAAACAAGTGCTTCTTGATGAAGCAACTCAGCTGGCGCGTAACTAATTTACGACGAACAGCGATAAAGACCAGTCGAAAGACTGGTTTTTTATGCGCAAAAGAAATCCACAATAAAATTACAGCAAAACCGTGCTTCTGCTCGATTTTTTATAGAATTTGCACTAAGCTGTATTTTTTATAACTCATATAGTTGGACGTTGAAAAATGGCAGTTGGTGACGTATCTATGCCACAGATGCATGTGGTGAAAGGTGTAAAAATCGGTTCGGCTGAAGCGTATGTGCGCTATCAGAACCGACGTGACCTAGTCATTTTTGAATTTGCTGAGGGTTCTAATGTCGCAGGCGTTTTTACTCAAAATGCATTTTGTGCAGCGCCGGTGCATATTTCGAAAGCACACTTATTAGCAGGTAATCCACGTTATCTAGTGATTAATACCGGAAATGCCAATGCCGGTACTGGCAAAATCGGTATGGCAAATGCTGAAGCGACGTGTGCGAAACTGGCGGAACTGGCAGGTGTTCAAAATACAGAAGTCCTTCCTTTTTCAACGGGTGTAATTGGCGAGCAATTACCTATTGATCGTTTGGTTCAAGGCTTGCAACCCGCATTAGATAGTTTACAAGAAGATGCTTGGTTGGATGCGGCAACAGGCATTATGACCACAGATACCACACCTAAAGGTGCATCTGAGCAGTTTGAGCTAGATGGGGTTCTGTATACCATGACTGGTATTTCTAAAGGTGCAGGCATGATTCGTCCAAATATGGCGACCATGTTGAGTTATGTAGCAACGGATGCACCCATTAGTCGTGAGTTAGTGCAACAGCTTTTGAAAACCACAGTTAACCTGTCGTTTAACCGTATTACAGTGGATGGTGATACCTCAACGAATGACTCATGTATTTTGATTGCAACGGGTCAAGCTGGTGGCGTAGAAATTACTTCAGAAACAGATTCACGTTATGCTGCTGTTTTAGACGTGTTAACACGTGTGATGAAACGACTTGCACAGCTTATTGTCCGTGATGGTGAAGGTGCGACGAAGTTTATTACTGTGGCGGTAGAAGGTGGTGCAGATACTCAAGAATGTTGCGATATTGCTTATAGCATTGCACATTCACCGTTGGTTAAAACTGCAATCTTCGCATCAGATCCAAACTGGGGCCGTATTTTGGCAGCTATTGGTTATGCCGGTGTGCCAAACTTAGATGTTGAAAAAATTCAGGTCTGGTTAGGTGATGTTCAAATCTGTAAAGACGGTGGTGCCGCAGCAGATTATACCGAAGCAGCAGGGGCTGCAGAGATGGAAAAATCTGAGATCACGATCCGTGTAGATTTAGGACGTGGAAGTGCTCGAGATACTGTGTATACCTGTGACCTGTCGTATGACTATGTCAAGATTAACGCAGATTACCGTTCATAAGGTATTTGATGTTTTTGAAAAGCCTCCGTTGTGAGGCTTTTTTATAAGTGGAACTTTTTAATGACCGGTAAAAAATAGCCAAGTGCCATATTTATGGGTCAGTTGTGAAGCACCTGTGTAGTAGCAGGCATTAAGGGTAGAGAAGACGTTGTGATGAATAATGCAAACAACTTAATTGCAAATGAAGCAAAATCAATTGTACAAGCGCATTTGGATCGTTTGGGCGATGTTAAAGAGCATCACTTAACGGAAGCTGCAAAGCTTGAAAAGTTTGAATTAATTAAAGCGGAACTCAAAAAGCGTAACGCTGTCCTTGTTGCACACTATTACTGTGATCCTGAAGTGCAAGAATTAGCAGAACTGACTGGTGGATGCGTTTCGGATTCACTTGAAATGGCACGTTTTGGTCGGGATCATGAAGCAACGACGTTGGTGGTTGCAGGGGTGAAATTCATGGGGGAGACCTCAAAGATTTTATCTCCTGAAAAAACCGTACTGATGCCAACCCTAGAAGCAACATGCTCACTTGATTTGGGTTGTCCTGTCGATGAATTTACCAAATTTTGCGATGCACATCCGGATCATACGGTTGTGGTATATGCCAATACCTCGGCGGCAGTGAAAGCACGTGCAGACTGGGTGGTAACCTCGAGCTGTGCTGTTGAAATTGTTGAGCATTTAGATAGTTTAGGTGAAAAAATTATTTGGGCACCCGATCAGCATCTCGGTCGCTATATTCAAAAGAAAACCGGTGCAGACATGTTGCTATGGGATGGGGCATGTATTGTCCATGAAGAATTTCGTGCACGTGGTATTGACAATATGAAGGCGTTGTATCCTGATGCAGCAGTTTTGGTGCATCCCGAGTCACCAGAATCTGTGGTGGATATTGCAGATGCCGTCGGTAGCACCTCGCAATTGATCAAGGCTGCACAAACCTTGCCACACGAACGTTTAATCGTGGCAACAGATCGTGGTATTTTTTACAAAATGCAGCAAGCTGTACCAAATAAAATTCTCATCGAAGCACCGACGGCAGGTGAGGGAGCGACTTGTCGTTCATGTGCGCATTGTCCTTGGATGGCGATGAATGAATTAGATGGCATTCTCGAAGTTTTACAAAAAGGCGATCAAGAAATTTTCGTAGATCCAGTGCTCGCTGAGCGTGCTAAATTGCCTTTAGATCGGATGTTGAATTTCAGTGCCAGTTTAAAACGTTAATTTTTGCTTGAAAAATGATTAAAGTGCTTGATAAATAATCGCTTGAAATGATTTTTTATGTTTTTTTGAAGATAGGTGTTGACGTTAATCAACGTCACGCCTAGAATGCACACCGTACCGCATGATATGCGATACAGCGAAAGCTGAGATGAAACGGAGCATAGCACAGCCTGGTAGTGCACCTGGTTTGGGACCAGGGGGTCGTAGGTTCGAATCCTACTGCTCCGACCAATTTCTCAAGGCAAAAATCGCGTGATAGTCTATGTCATCGGTAATGCGCCTGTAGCTCAGTTGGATAGAGCATCCGCCTTCTAAGCGGATGGTCACAGGTTCGAATCCTGTCAGGCGCGCCATTTTAATGGTGTTCTGATACTAGAATCTGAAACTTGTTGTGATGGTGGATGTAGCTCAGTTGGTAGAGCCCCGGATTGTGATTCCGGTTGTCGTGGGTTCGAATCCCATCATTCACCCCAATTCGGAGCATAGCACAGCCTGGTAGTGCACCTGGTTTGGGACCAGGGGGTCGTAGGTTCGAATCCTACTGCTCCGACCATTTTCTTAAAGAAAACGGTCGATAAAAGATACCGCATACAGCGGTTTTTTTATGCCTGTAATTTAAAATGCGTTATATTGGTTATTCACAAGCAAGAACATGATGGTGGATGTAGCTCAGTTGGTAGAGCCCCGGATTGTGATTCCGGTTGTCGTGGGTTCGAATCCCATCATTCACCCCAATTTTTAAAGTTGAAAGCGGAGCATAGCACAGCCTGGTAGTGCACCTGGTTTGGGACCAGGGGGTCGTAGGTTCGAATCCTACTGCTCCGACCATTTATCTCAAAAGCAATACTGTAAAAAAAGATGCCGCATTTAGCGGTTTTTTTATGCCTAAAATTTATAAACACAATAAAAAAGCCACCTTATGGTGGCTTTTTTATATTTCACTATTTAGGGAATGATCGTGACATTTACACGACGGTTGATGGCACGATTTGTTTCGGTGTCATTGGAAACCATCGGCTGTTCAGCACCACGGGCAATAATTTGAATATTTGAACTGTTATAACCTTGCTTTAAGAAGACGTTTGCGACGCTTTGCGCACGTTTTTCTGACAGTTGTTGGTTGTAATTGGTTTGTCCAACATTATCCGTATGACCAATAAACTTAATTTTGTTTAGGTCATATTTAATCAGTTGAGTGGCAAGTGTATTTAACTTGCCTTGTTGGTGGGGTTGAATTTGATAATCATCAAAACCAAATAAAAGACGTTCTGGTAGGGCAAGTGTCCAACCATCATTGGTTAAGACAAAACCTTCTTTTTTAAGCATGCGTGCTTGTTTGTAGCTTAAGTTACCTAAACTCATGCAGGCTGTCATAGTGGCCGTGAATGCAAGTATAAATAAAACTTTAAATGCGTTCTTTAACATAGCAAATCCTATGAGTTGGGGCGTTGTGGTGCAATGCACCAATGATTATTCGAAAGTTTAGCATCATACATGGCGCGATCCGCATCTGCGATCAGATCTCCTGGTGATTTCGCATTTTGGATCAGTGCCACACCAATATTAGCTTGTAATGCAATATTATGTTGCTCATAAACAAATGTGGAGCCATAGCATTCATGTATTTTGTGACAAAAGACTTCGAGTTCTGTCAAGAAATTTAAACGATTGATAATAATTGCAAATTCATCACCACCGAGTCGCGCAACGAAAGCATCATCTGGCAGTGCTTGCTTTAAACAGTGTGATGAGGCGCGCAGTACAGCATCCCCAGCTAAGTGTCCATATTGGTCATTCACATGTTTAAAGTTTTCAATATCGACAAAGAACACGGCAGCGTTCGCTTGTAAGTCAAATAGCTCAAACAGCTTTTCATAAAAATAATTGCGATTTGGTAATTGGGTTAATGCATCATGACGTGCTAGATGAATTAGCTTGTCATTTTCTGAAATTAAGTTTTTATTTGACTGTTCAATTTCACTAAGTAAACCATTAAAGGCGGTACTGAGTGCGTGTAATTCTTGAATATCAGAGTTTGAAACCCGCATTTTATAATCTTTCTTAATACTAATGGTTTGAGCTGATTCAACAATAGAGCGAACGGATTGCATTAAGTATTGATAAACAGAGTTCACCGACCAAAACACAGTAGCCAATAAAAGAATGAAACCTAAAAATAAACCCAGCAAAATTTTATGGAAGAAACTAACTAAATCTGAAGAGTTTCCATATACGATCAGTTCGCCATAACTTTTCTGATCATGATGGATATCTAAACGAATCGGTTGGCTAAAAAAGAAATAATCCAAAATCGCTTGGCTGGAAAATGTTGAAATTTCTTGTTGCTCGGCATGAGCAAGCGATGCATTTTGATGGTTTGTAATTTCAATAGAGCGAATAGGATACAGTTGGGTGTATTCATTTAAAATTTGACGCATCGTTGTTTGGTCATTAAAGACCACAGCAGGTTGAACGCGTTCGTTTATCGCGTTCGATAAAATCGTTAAGCTGTTTTTTGCATATGTATGCATGGTATAGGTGGAAATCACCAAAAAAATCGCAGAACAAATCGTAAAAGTTAAAGCAAAGATGGTGAGCTGCGAACGTGTAAATAATTGGTGTAATGTAATTGGGTTGTAGAGTTGTTTCATTCGGCTGACTCCGATGACTTCGCCAGTAATAAAACGCGTGGATCAATATGTATTTGTGACTGCGTTAAGCTTTCCATATTAGGGTGTGTTGACATTTACAGCCGATAAATTGAGCTAAAGAGGCAACCATATAAATATACAAGCTAAAGCAACAGCGCTTTGATAGTTACGTTTTAGCTTATCGTATCTTGTGGCAATTCCTCT
>NZ_VOYW01000030.1:0-40561 GCF_013420085.1 Acinetobacter sp. YH12027 | reverse complement strand
GAATAATTCAAGTGAATTTGTTTGAAAGAAGAACTTTAAAAGCTTTATTTTCACCCGATAAAATACCCATAAAACAAGAGGAAGCTCAAATGAGCTTCCTCTTGTGAAAAATTGTGGGACAGCAGTGAGCATCATGCTCCTTTTTTTTGCTTTAGATGAGTGACTTTAGGGTTTTATTTGATGCGCTTTATTTGTTGAAAAATATATCATGTTGAAATAAGGAAAAGCACACAGGGTTAATGTGAATATTCAAGAACATTCAGAATTTATAAAATTAAATGCTTATGAGCTATATACCAAAGCTTGGCAGCCTGAAACTACAGATAAAGATGCAACTTTGGCTCCGATTATATTGATGCATGATTCACTAGGCAGTGTTGATTTGTGGCGTGATTTTCCTGCGCAATTGGCTGCTGAGTCTTGCAGAACGGTGATTGCCTATGATCGATTGGGTTTTGGCCGATCGTCAGCGAATCCTCATCTATTAAGTACAGATTTTGTCTATGCTGAAGCGCGGCAGGGCTTTAAGGCACTTCTTCAACATTATTCCATTCAACAGTTTATCGTGATGGGGCATAGTGTTGGCGGGGGAATGTCAGTCGTCATTGCAACTGAATATCAAGAACAATGTCATGGTCTGATTACCATAGCTGCGCAGTATGAAGTGGAAGAACTGACATTATCGGGTATACGTGAAGCCAAAACAGGTTTTGCGCAGCCCGGGACAGCTTGAACGCTTGGCTAAATACCATGGGGATAAAGCCCAATGGGTTTTGGATGCTTGGACTGAAACTTGGCTCTCACCGAGTTTTCGTCAATGGAACCTCGAGCAATATGTTGGAAAAGTACAGTGTCCAAGCTTGATCATCCATGGAGAACTGGATGAATACGGGACGACAGCACAAGCTCAGAAACTTTTTTCGGGTATACAAGGTGATGCTGAGCTAGAGATTTTGGAAGGGCTTCATCACATGCCGCACAAAGAGCAACCCGCATTGGTCGCTGCACTCATCTGTGATTTTGTGAATGATTTAAGTTGATATCGAAAGAATATAAAAGCCCATCCGATGATGGGCTTTGTTGTTATAAAGAGCGGGAAATCAGCTCTTTCATAATTTCATTGGTACCGGCATAGATACGGTTGGCACGGTTGTCGATATAAGCCCGTGCAATTGGATATTCAAGCATATAGCCATAGCCGCCATGCAACTGCAGACATTCATCCACGACTTTGGAGAACATTTCTGAAATTTTGTATTTAGCAGCTGCGGCTGCGTCAATACCGAGCTGTTCCTCAAGTTGCAGCTCCATACATCGGTCTAGATAAGTTCGACAAAAATCGATTTCAGTGCGTAGCTCTGCCAATTTAAAACGGGTGTTTTGGAAACTAGATACGGTCTTGCCAAATGCCTTACGCTCTTTGGTGTATTGAACAGTGTGCGCAAAGGCTGCTTCTGCACCGGCTTGGCAAATAATCGCGACCAACATACGTTCCCAAGCCAATTCCTTCATCAGCATCATAAAGCCCATACCTTGCATGCCAAGTAAGTTGCTTTTAGGGACGCGGACATTGTCAAAGAACAGTTCACAGGTATCCTGACCTTTCATGCCAATTTTATTTAAAGGTTTGCCTTTGCTAAAACCGACGCGATCTGCCTCGACGATAATTAGCGATAAATTAGCTGAACCTTTTTCACTATTACCTGTCTTGCAGACCACAATTGCCATGTCACATAAATAGCCATTGGTGATAAAGATTTTTGACCCATTAATAATATAGTCATCACCATCTTCTGTAGCAGTTGTGCGTACGGCTTGTAGGTCTGAACCTGTGCCCGGTTCGGTCATTGCAATGGCAGTCACGGTTTCGCCAGAAGCCATTTTCGGCAGCCAATGCAGCTTTTGTTCTTCATTGCCAAAGTTATGAATATAATTGGCCACGATGTCGGAATGCAGTGAAAAGCCAGTAGAGGAGTCCATGGCATAGGCCTGCTCTTCAATCAGAATCATGCTATAGAGTCGGTCTACACCATAGCCGCCATAAGCTTCGGGCATGGTCGGGCAAAGCAAGCCCATGGCACCGGCTTTATTCCATAAGTCACGGTCAACATGTTGTTGTTTTTCATATTTTTCGATATTGGGCACAACTTCTTTTTCATAAAATTTTCGTACTGTTTCACGAAATGCATCATGTTCTGCATTAAATAATTGACGTGGCAGCATGTTGTTGAGTGGGCGAATCGCTCCAGATTGCATCTTGAATATCCTATTCATTTTTATGGCTTTGTCTCAACTTATAAGATGCAGCGAGTGACTGCAATGTGCAGAACATTCAAAAGCAGGAAATGCGATGAAGCATTCGGTCAATCTGTGAAAACACTCCACTTCAATGGGGTGGATGAGTTACACTAGACGTGTTCAACGATTGGGGAAGACAATGACTGATGAAATCAGCTTAGAAGAGCGTAAAGTGATCTACCGTGCACGTCGTGGTTTAAAAGAGATTGATGTTTATTTTGATCCCTACGTCAAAAATTACTATTTACAAGCCGATGCAGCTGAAAAAGACATGTTTGCAGAACTCGTTGCTGCAGAAGATCCAGATTTGTTGGATTGGTTTATGGAAGTTAGTGAACCGCCACGTCCTGAATTAAAAACGTTTATTCAAAAATTAAAACATTACGTTCATGGATAATCGGCAATTCAAACTGAAACGCAGTTTTTTATCGCATGCGTTTCAGTTTTTTATTTTTGCGGTATTGATGACGCTGCTTTATCAGTTACTAACACCCATGCTTTGGGGGATATTTTTCCTCATCGGGCTAGTGGTTTATGTACTGTTTTTCCGTAAGCATTTACACGTCACCAGTCTAGATTATTTGGATGGAACTGATTGGTCTTTGCAACGACTCAACCGCCCGGTGCAACGCGTTCAAATAAGCCATATTTTGGATCATCAAATGTATATTGTGGTGTATTTTATGCATGCACGTGCAAAACCAGTGATTATTTGGCGCGATCAATTGTCATTGAAACAGTGGAAATCACTCAAAGTATTGGCCAAAATGATCTAATTGTTAGACAGCCTTTATTTTTAAAATTCAATAAAATGCAAATATTTCATTATCTTATATTGTGGGTAAAATAATCTTGTCTGACAGGATTGAAATTTATTGGCAAAATATTTAAATTGTCTGACAATTTTAAGCTGTGCGGTGATTCTCTGCCTATATATTAGCCTTACCAACAGCCGTTAAAGGAAATCATCATGATGATGCCAACTTGGATGTTTCTGGTAATAGCGATTGTGTTAGCAATTGTTATAGGACGACTAGGAACAGTGCTGAAGGAACAGTTAACTCAAAAATAAGCAGTCAACGCTTTCACAGTTAATAAGTAGCATGTGCCGAACCGTCGCTATGCTACTTTTTTTTTGCCTAAAATTTAGTCTTTGTAAAAAATCAGTCAATTGCATTCAATGTGATTCATGGCACAGTGTGTCGTTCAAATTAGAGCAAATACTCTTTTATTCATTTTTTGCTTCTGATATGTTTGTCGTGATGGACATAAACACAATTATAGAGGACAGGAAAATGTCGAGCGTCCAAAAAATATGCCAGGGTGTGGCAGTTGTAGCAATAACAAGTACATTATTCGCGGGTTGTTCGCAGGTTGTAAAAACCGGTGCTAATGTTGCACTCGGATTTACAGAAAAACATATTGTGCCACCAATTTTAGCCATGGAAGATGCTGAAATGGTGTGTAATTCAGGTAATTCATTAACTCCAGCCATTATGGCCACCAAAGATATGGGCGCAGACCCAACACGTGTGGCTGTGTTGATGTATTCAGCAGCAGGGATTTGTGCAGAACAAAAAGCCTTGGATGCAGAGTTACGCTATTTACGTGCATCTAAAGCTAACCAAGTATCCGAAGCACAGGATGCTCGTGTTGAGCAAAAGCGTTGGGCGGCACTTGCTGCACAGCGTCAATATACCGGTTATCAATTATTTCAAGATCGTTTTGAAAAGAAGTATAAGAAAAGTCTAGGTGAAGGCTGTCCAAAAATGAACAGCGACATTGACCAAACAGTGTATATGTTGGGAATGTTAAGTGGCTTACAGGCCATGACCAATGATATTAACTCAGGTGGGGCGGTAAACGTTCCAAAAGACATTGCTGCGATTGTTGAACGCGGTATGGTATGTCTAAATAATGAAAAATTCTGGGGCGCACCAAATGCAACCCGCGCTGTGATCTGGACGTTATTGCCGGGTGCAGGTGATGGAAAACCTGATCCATACCAAACATTGAAACAATCTACGCAAATTGGTGAGCAAAAGGGTGTGAGACTGTCACATGCTTTATATGCGGTTGCTGCACAAGCCAGTGGCGATGATGCGAAAATCCGTGATGCCTTACGTACCTTTGCACAAGCGCGTAGCGATGAGAAACCTGTTAATCCACAATTTAAGCTCATCGATAGCATGGCTGAAAGCATGGTGAAAGGGATTTCAGATCGTTATTGGACTGAACATACAGGCGTTCGTACGGCTGATGATGGTATGGAACATTTCTGGGATGAAAGTGCCAATAGTTCTGAACTCGATGATTTGTTTAGTGGTGATATTGAAACCAGTGGCACAGCTGCAAATTAATCTTTGCAATAGCGTTTAAAAGTGAGGTACAGGAGGAGCGAAAATGAAACTACAATTTTTAATACCGAAAATTGTCTTTCTTGCCGTATTCGTTTCGATCTGTGCCTCGCTACAGGTATTTAAAGATTATTTTATCTACTGGCAAGATGATTTATTTCATGACTTTTGGCGCTTATGGACCGCACATTGGGTTCACGTCGGTTGGATTCATTTTGTTTTAAATATATTGGCCTTTATTTGCTTACCGTTTATTTTCCCACGAGTTTCGACATGGCATTTTGTTGCCATTTTATTGATTTTATCTCCTTTAATCAGTCTAAGTTTCTATTTTTTCTTACCCGATATTGAAGCCTATGCCGGATTATCTGGTGTCTTACATGGTGCCTATGTCGCGGTCGCTTGTGTGCATTTGATGTATAAACGGGAGCGAAATTTTGCAGCCTTTGTATTGTTGCTGATTTTGGCAAAATTGGTGTGGGAAAATACCGTGGGCAATACGGGAACGGCTGAATTAATTGGAAGCCCCATTTTAGTCGAAGCACATTTATTGGGGGTGATTTGGGGCATTATCATCGCCTTGTTCTATCTTGTTGGCAATTATTTCTGGGATCGTTAGCTCACTTTAGGTGATTGGGTTGACAAAAAAAACCGAAAAGAAAATACATATTGTCATTTTAATGTTTTGAATATTGATGCAAATTTAAACGTAATAATAAAACAGTTAGGTCAGGGAAAGGAACTTCTCGAACCGATAAGGAAGAGGATGCTTAGTCCAGCTAGGCTCCAAAATAAAAATAGGAAGACTCATGCAAAATGATGCACAAAACAGATCCAGCATCGTTGGTCTGTTACGTTATGTCTGGACAGAATGGATTTCGACTCTAGTCGTATTGATCTTGCTTCTGCTTACACTAATTATCGGTACAGGGGAGATGATCCATGGGCAGTTGCTCCGTATGGGAGAGCGACTGTATGGTGACCCTGCAACAGGTATGCAGTACTCTTTTTTAAGGGCTGAGCCTGCCAAGCCTGAATGTGACCGTAACCCGAATGTCGATGCGTTGGTGAAAACTCAAATGCAAGCCAATGCAGCAGATGAGTTTGCTGATTTTTTTGGTACGGCATCTGAGAATGACGTTCGTTCGTCTATTTTAGCGAGTGTGCAGCAGTGTGAAGAAAAGTATCAATTTTATGATAAAGCCATGCAACATATGGAGAAGCATCCGAGTATTCGCGCCTATCGTAATTTTGAAACAAGCTTCTTCGGTATCTTTAAATTTGGTACTGAAAATCGCGCCATTTTGTTGATTTTTATGGTGGTTATAGCTGCGATTAGTGCGACATTGAAAATTCATCATATTGGTCTACGCGGTCCTGCAACCAAGAAGGATTATCGTGTTTATAGCCTGATGATGAGCTTCGGTAATGGACTGTTAACCTACTCAAGTATCAGCCAATTCAATTCAGTGAAAAATTCGGGAGTTCCAATGACCACCGAAACTGAACTGATTTATTGGATGTGGATGACGCTGTTCTCAATCCTGACATTGATCAGTGTTTTGCAATTGTTTAGTCCGCCAAAAGATGCCAAAGAGGGCGGTAGTCTTAGTTTCGCGTTCCTAAGCGTGCCTTTATATGCGTATATGGCGTTGATTACAGGTATCGCCTTTATCTTCTTTATGGACTACCCGATGGGGCAAGGCATCTATTTAGGGCAATTGGTCGAGTTTTCAAGTATTTTCCTGAATCTAGCGTTATTCATTTGGGCGGGTATGTTGTTGAAGCAAACCCGTGTCGTAGATTTATTCTTGAATATTTTACGCCCATGGAACTTAGCTCCTGAGACTTTAACATGGCTGATTTTAATCGCAGCAGCATTGCCTACAGCCTATACTGGCGCATCGGGGATCTTTGTCATTGCGGCAGGCGCGATTATTTATAAGGAAGTGTGGAACGCTGGCGGACGCCGTCAATTTGCCTTGGCTGCAACAGCAATGTCCGGTTCGCTTGGGGTGGTTTTACGTCCATGCTTATTGATTGTGGTTGTTGCATCGCTAAATAAAGAAGTGACCACGGATCTGCTTTATCAATATGGTATTTATACGTTCTTGCTGACATCTACGATGTTTTTAATTGTGTCGTTATTTTTTGCAGAACATAAGTTCCGTATTGCTCAAGCCAATGTGGCAGCGCCGCAGTCAGGACGTGCCTTCTTAGCCGTTATTCCTTATATTGTGATTTTCGTGCTGATCTGGATGTTCTATAAATATTTATTGAATACAGATTTAAATGAATTTACTGCACCAGTCATGATGCCTGTTATTCTGCTGATGATCGTTTTAGTGGATAAATTACGTCATCAGCCAGCACCATTGTCAGCAGTTGGGCATTGGGATGAAACACTAACAGCAAATTATAGTGCGAATGCTGAACCTGCTTTAGCCGGCGCACAGGTTGCACATGCAGAATACCGTGAAGGATTACATGGCAATAGCACAGATGATGGGCAGGCTGCGAATCATACAGTGGCTCAATCCAGCTCTATGCAGATTCTACGTCAAGTTGGTTTTTGGAAGTCGATGCATATTTCGACCAGTGAAACCGTTGGACATATCGGTGCTTTGGTTATTTTGATGGCGCTTTCGGTAAGCGTTGGTGGATTGCTAGAGCGTACTGAAGTCATGAGTTTATTCCCAACTGATATCAGCAGTACTTTTTTGGTTATCACATTGATTGTCGGATTGATGGTCTTTGTGGGTATGATTATGGATCCGTTTGGCGCAGTCATTTTAATTTCTGCAACTATTGCTCCTGTAGCCTATCAATACGGTATTCATCCTGTGCATTTTTGGATGATTACACTCATTGGTTTTGAGCTAGGTTATGTTACGCCTCCAGTTGCATTGAACCACCTCTTGGCCCGACAGTCGATAGGGGATGCTGAAGTCAATGAAGCGGATGCTGAAGTTCGTCACTTGTCGTTTTATTACCGTTATGAACGTTGGATTTTTCCGCTGATTGTGCTGTTCCCTGCAATGTTGATTATTGCGTATCTGCCGTATTTCTTTAAGCTGTTTGGTTGGTATCAATAAATTAATTTTGAAGCATTAAAAAAGCACCTTCGGGTGCTTTTTTATTGAATAAGGGGCTGTGCATTTGATGGTAAATGGTTTGAATCTTTATGACTTTTTAAACTTATTTTGTAGGATTGGACTACAGAGCAAAATCGCTAAAAATATAAAAGCAAAGCCGAATAGGCTGTAAATGTCTGGCAGTTCCTGCCAAAGAACAAAGCCCCAAATACCTGCAAAAATAATCGTGATATAGTTCACGGGGCCAATTTGACCTGCGGGTGCGAGCTTATAGGCATTGGACATAAAAATTTGACTGATATTGGCCAAAAGTCCCGCTGTAATCAGAAAAGCTAACTCTTTTAAACTATAGGGACGCCAGAGCCAAAACATTGGGATCATGGAAATAAGTGTGCCAAAAAAGCAGAAATAAAACACAATGCGTTCAGGCGGTTCTGTTGCTGTAAGCGCACGGACAGTGACAAATGCCATGGCTGCCAAGAAGCTTGCGCTCAGTCCGATGAGTGATAACTGATTGAACATTCCTGCATCGGGCTTTGCGACGAAGAGCACGCCGATTAAACCAATGACTGCGGCAATGAGCATACTCAGGGTCATTTTTTCTTTTAAAAATAACCATGCAATTAAGGGGATAAAGATCGGTGAGGAATAGGTGAAGACCATGGCATTGGAGAGTTTTAAGTGTGCAATGGCATAAAAAAAGCCATACATTGCCACCAAGCCTACGATTGAACGCCATGTATGCATCCACAGTTTTTCAGTTCTAAAAAATGTGCTCCCTTTTTGCAGGATCAAAGGGAGAAAGATCAATAAGCCAACCGCATTTCGAAAAAATACGATGGTGGCATTATCTACCGTGTGAGATGCGTAGCGTATACAAACCCCCATGATGGAAAAAAGCAGCGCTGACAGCATGAGAAAGCCAATTGCTTTGGGGATATTCTGTGGTGTAGTAGTGGACATAACAAAAAGGCTAAAAAATCTGATGATATTCTAGCCTATAAGTACGCAGGGTGTAGCAGAAGTCGGTTATTTTGCTTGTTGTGCTAACTGGGCTTCGAGTAATTTAATTTGTTCTTCTTTCAGTTTAATCAGCTCATCTGCATCTGAATGCTGCTGTTTTAAGCTTTGTTCCTGATCATTCAATTGCTGTTGAATGTCATCTAATTTGGCAATTTCTTCTTTGGCTAAAGAGGCATTTTCAGGCACAGCTGCATCTAAAATGTCTTCTTCGACCAATTTAATGGTGTCAGTCTCTGCGGTAGGGACTGATGCTTCAGTTTCAGATTGGACAGGGACTGCAACAGGCGGTTTAGCCGGTGCAGCGACCATTTCTTCTTGAAGTACAGATTTATCAGCTGTACTGCTGCTTAACCATTGATATGCAAAAAAGATAGCAATCAATAACGTTAAGCCCCCAATGATTCCAACTAACAGTTTTGGATTATTTCTTTGATCTACTAGCATTATGTGACCTTAATTTTTATTTAGGCTGACGTGGCTTAAATTGGATCACACCGATATCGTCTGGCACGGCAGGTTGTTCAGGTTGATCGACATGAGTCGGTCGATTTTCACTGTAACCACAATCAATGCATTCG
This sequence comes from Acinetobacter sp. YH12027, assembly GCF_013420085.1. NCBI lineage: Bacteria > Pseudomonadati > Pseudomonadota > Gammaproteobacteria > Moraxellales > Moraxellaceae > Acinetobacter > Acinetobacter sp. YH12027. The sequence goes on along the minus strand of NZ_VOYW01000030.1, from coordinate 31,210 downwards.
ATCCATTCGTCTTCGCCAGAGGTCAGCATGACAACCCGGTCCATCGCTTGGCATTTTGGACATTTTGCACCTGCAATGAAGCGTCGTTTAATGGTCATCATACTTACCTTGAATCTAACTAAGGTCCCTAGTTTAAGCGTTTTTAGATGCGTTCGTCCAACCTTGATGACGCAGCAAAGCATCTATTTTTGGCTCGCGTCCGCGGAAATTGATAAATGCGTCAAGTGCCGTATCTTTTCCGCCAACTGCTAGAATAAATTGTCTAAACGACTTGCCAGTCGAAGTATTAAAAATTCCTTCATTTTCGAATCGGTCGAAGGCATCACTTGCCAAAACCTCTGCCCATTTGTATGAATAATAACCAGCAGCGTAACCACCTGCAAAGATATGACTGAAACCATGTTGGAAACGGTTGTACGAAGTAGTGGGTGCAACTGCATATTTTTGACGAATATCATCTAAGGTTTGTTGGATGCCTGCAGCGTCCAAAGCAGGGTTGGCCTTATGGATATTTAAGTCAAACATGGCAAATTCAATTTGACGTAAAGTTTGCATCCCAGACTGGAAGAAACGTGCATCTTGCAGTGCTTTTAGCAGATCGGCTGGTAAAGTTTGTTTTGATTCGATATGTTCACTGAGTAAATCTAAACTTTCTTGATCCCAAGTCCAAAATTCCATGAATTGACTTGGTAGCTCTACTGCATCCCACGCCACGCCATGGGTACCAGCCACAGCAATATTATCGACTTCAGTGAGCATGTGATGTAAGCCATGACCAAATTCGTGGAACAACGTCGTTACTTCATCATGGGTAAGTAAAGCAGCTTGCTCACCGACAGGTGGGGTAAAGTTGCAGACCATGTAGCAAATTGGTTTTTGCAGACCATTTTCAGTTTGCATGCGTGAACGGAAGCCGCTCATCCATGCGCCGCCACGTTTACCGCTTCGTGCATACAGGTCAAAGTAAAAACCGCCAATCACGCTGCCTTGATCTTCAAGTTCAAAGTAACGTGCATCGGGATGCCAAACAGGCGCTTCACGCTCGATTACATTGATGCCATAGAGACGATTTACAATGCTGAACAAGCCTTGAATAATTTTAGGTGCAGGGAAGTAGGGCTTCAGGTCTTCTTGTGACAAATTAAACTGTTGAACTTTGAGTTTTTCTGAATAGAAAGTGGCATCCCACGGTTGCAACTCAGTGATACCGTCTTGCGCTGCAATGGCTTTCAGTTCAGCGATTTCTTTCTCTGCTGGCGCACGCGCATGTTCTGCCAGTTCAATCAGGAACTGATCTACAGTTGCCACATCGGGTGCCATTTTGCTTGCTAAAGACAATTCGGCATAGTTGTTAAAACCAAGCAGGCTAGCCATTTCCTGACGTAGTTTCAAGATTTCTTCCATGACCGCTGTATTATCAAATTCAGCAGAGTCTGCCTGATCAGAAGCACGTGTGGTATAGGCTTTATAGAGTGCTTCACGCACTTCGCGGTCTTCTGCATAGGTCATAATGGCAATATAAGACGGGAAGTCGAGTGTGGCTACAGCCTGTTCGAGTTCGCGTTGCTGACCATATTGTTTCAGAAGTTCAATACTGCCTTGAGGTAGTCCTTTGAGCTGCGCTTCAGTTAAAGGTTTGAAGTAGGCTTGGGTGGCATCCAATACGTGATTGGAAAAGTCTGATGATAACTGTGAAAGTCGTGCAGATATTTCTGCATAGCGTTTTTTCGCTTCACCTTCTAAGGCTACGCCTGAAAGTTTAAAATCTCGTAACGCAAGTTTAATCGCGCTTTGCTGTGCTGCAGGAAGCGTGTCGAATACACTGTTGTCATGTACATGCTGATACGTTTGATACAACACTGTATGTTGACCTAGCTGCGTATAGTACTCACTCAGGCTGGGTAATAAAGATTGGTAGAGCTCTCGAGTTTCAGCATTATTCATCACGGCGTTCAGATGCGACAGCACGCCCCATGCTTCACTCATGTTATTTTCAAGGGTATCGACGTGTTCGAGTACTTGTAGTTGTGCTTGTACGGATTCGGGTACATCCGTTAATTCTTTTAAAAATGCCTGACCTTGGGCAATGCTCTGTTCAATCTTTTGTTTTAAGTCTGCAAGGGTAATTTGGTCAAATTGTGGAACAGGCAAAGTTGCCTTTTCTAAAGTCATATTTTCTACTTCATATAAATCCTGAGTTATTTATAGATGTAGGGTTTGTTGCGGGTTAAATCAAGACTAAATCAGGAATTATTCATCTTCTGCAGAGGGCGCGAAGTCTTCACTGATCTTAAGAATCAAAAAAGAGCGCCGAAGCGCTCTTGATTTAAACCTTAATCCGCAGATGATTTTGCATTGGATTTTTTCTTTTTCGGTTTAGATTTTTTCTTCACTTTATCTTTAGCCTTCGCTTCAGATTTGCTTGCAGATTTTTTAGCAGGCTTTTTACCGAATGAACTGGGCTTAGATTTCGACTTTTTGCGTCGTATGGGCTGTTCTCCATCTTCAGCAACGTTGGTTTTACGCTCTGAAAAGACTTCTTCTTTGGCTGTGGGTTTTGCAACACGAGGGGCACGCGCGCGAATAGCACGGCCTGCATGGCTCAATTGTTGAATCAATTCAAAGTCGATTTTGCGCTCTTCTAGATTTACACCAGCAACTTTAATTTTCACTTCATCGCCGAGACTGAAAACTTGACCGCGAGATTGACCAATTAAGCTCTGACTTGGTTGGTCATAGACAAAGAAGTCATCACCCAATTGGCTGACGTGGATCATGCCATCAACATATAAGTCTTTGAGCGTTACAAACAGGCCAAATTCAGCAGTTGCACTGATGGTACCGACAAACTCTTCACCCAAATGCTGCTGCATGTAATGGCACTTCAACCATGTAGTGACAGAACGAGAAGCTTCATCTGCACGGCGCTCAGTCGCAGAGAAGTGTTCACCTGCATCATCCAGCGAAGCACCAGAAATTGGGTAAGGCTTTTTCTTCAATTGTGCTTTGATGGCACGGTGAAGTAACAAGTCTGGATAACGACGGATTGGAGATGTGAAATGCGTATACGCTTCATAAGCCAAGCCAAAGTGACCTGCATTGTTCGCGCCATAATAAGCTTGCATCATTGAGCGGAGTAAAACGGCATGAATGCTTGGAGCATCAATACGGTCTTTAGTGGCATCAATCACGGCTTGATAGTCAGCTTGAGTCGGCTGTTCAGGGAATGGCAGCCCCAATAACTTCACAAAATCACGAACCTTTTGAATACGTGAAAACTCAGGTGGCTCATGCACACGGTACAGCATCGGAATTTCATTTTTTAATGCATATTCTGCCGCTGCGACGTTTGCCAACAACATGCATTCTTCAATTAACTTATGTGCATCATTACGGCTACGCGGTAAGATTTCATTAATACCGCCAAGCTCATCAAAAGTCATATAAGTTTCAACGGTTTCAAATTCCATCGCGTGGCGTTCAGCACGTAAGCCTTTCAACACTTGATACAATTGGAATAGGGTATTGACCGATTTACGCACATCACGGTCTTCAGGAATGGCTTGACTATTACCCTCAAAATATTCGGCAACTTGGGTATAGGTCAAACGAGCTTTTGAATGCATCACACCCGGATAGAATTCAAACTTGGTAACACGACCCGCGCGAGATAAGTTTAAATCACAGACCATACATAAGCGGTCTAGGTGTGGGTTCAAAGAACATAAACCATTCGACAGCGCTTCAGGCAACATCGGCAATACAAAATGAGGGAAGTACACCGATGTACCGCGCTCTTGAGCTTCGTCATCGAGTGGTTTACCCGGACGTACATAATGGCTGACATCGGCAATTGCCACCACAACACGATAACCACCACCTGGACGTTTTTCCGCATACACGGCATCATCGAAGTCGCGGGCATCTTCACCATCAATGGTGACAAGCGCTAAATCACGTAAATCGACACGACCTTCACGGTCTTGTTCTGAGGGTTCTTTAAAGCTGTCAGCTTCTTGTTGTACCGCTTCAGGGAATTCGTAAGGTAAACCAAACTCTAAAATGGTTTGCGGAATAATAATTTCAGTGTCTGCTTTATCAGCCATCGACTGAACAATATGGCCTGTCGCAAATTCTTCTTTGGTTGGGTAGCTGTCAATCGCAATACGCACAGAGTCACCGAGTTTGACTTTGGCATGTTCGATTAATTCTTTTTCTAAAGTAATCGGTTGGTGTGCATTGGGATTTGCCGGCTGAATAAAATATTCACCTTCATACTCAGACACTTTACCAATAATTTCTTTGACACGATGCTGTAGAACTTCAGTAATAAAGCCCCATGCCTTGCCTTTACGGTCTACCGACGTTTGGCGGACTTTAACACGGTCACCATTAAACACCTGACGCAACTCACGTTCAGGAAGTAAAAGGTCATCTTCACCACTAATATTGGCTGTGCCTAAACCTTTTGAGTTGATATAAACCGTTGCTTCATGAGTCGGTTGCTCAGCTGCAAGCTGGAACTTAAATCCATCTTTCATCAACTGACCATCTCGAACCATCGCAATCAGACGATGACTCAGTGCATCAATACTTTTTTGATCGGCAATTTCAAAATGTTCTACAAGATCGGCATGCGACATTGCAGTTTTCAGTTGTTCAATCGTCTCTTGAATTAGAGTACGGCTTGGAATTGGATTGTCATAACGTTCGGCTTCAGCTTTTGCTTCAGGGTCGACCCAGTTTTTCATATGTATTTGGCTTCAAATCAGAAGATTAGGATTAGCATAAGTCATGCAAGCAGATACTGCACGCAATTGATTGCAATAAAGTGTTTTATGCCGATATTTTATAATGTTTAAAGCTGAAAAGTAGGGGACAGCAGCGCGTGCTGAACTAATTTTGCACTAATTTTTTGAAAATCGTTTAAAAAATATCTAATTGAGTAAAAAAATGAAAAAAATATAACGACTGTGCTTGCAGTCGTATCATGATCTTTGTATTATGGCGGCACGTTACGGTGAGATGGGTGAGTGGCTGAAACCACATCCCTGCTAAGGATGCATACGGGCAACTGTATCGAGGGTTCGAATCCCTCTCTCACCGCCACGATTTACTTATGTCGCGCTCATAGCTCAGCTGGATAGAGCACTTGGCTACGAACTAAGGGGTCGGGAGTTCGAATCTCTCTGAGCGCACCAATAAGTAAATCTGAAAACGTAGTCTTTTAAGACGACACAAGTTACGCGCTCATAGCTCAGCTGGATAGAGCACTTGGCTACGAACTAAGGGGTCGGGAGTTCGAATCTCTCTGAGCGCACCAACTTGAACAAATTACCGCACATGTTGCGGTTTTTTTGTGCCTGTGATTTATCGTTTTGATGCAGCCTGTCTTTTGTCTTTTGTCTTTTGTCTTTTGCTTTTATAAAGCGTTCTATTCCATTTGCTTTCTTCAACAGATTAACGCTTATTTCAGATATTCATAGTGATGCAATTTTTTTAAATCAAAGTTTAAAAAAGAATTGAGTGAGTTAAAGCAGTGATTCAATGATGGCGATAGATTTATTATCTATCTTGAGCATTTATACGTGAGTATTGCTAAGTTTAAATTCCAAACTTGTGATGCAAAAGCCATTAAAAAAGTAAATCTAGCTGATTTTTAGCGTGTTTAAAGGGTAATTGTTTATTTGCTGTGCGTTTGGTTAAATTTATATGAAAAAGCTCTTAACAAAAAATAAAAATCACGTATAATGAGCCTCATCAAGACGTCGCGCTCATAGCTCAGCTGGATAGAGCACTTGGCTACGAACTAAGGGGTCGGGAGTTCGAATCTCTCTGAGCGCACCAACTTGATCAAGATTGAAAAAACCGCATATGTTGCGGTTTTTTTGTGTCTGAAATATAGCTAAAAACAATAAATTCAGCTCATCAATCAAGGTTCTAACTTAACTTCTGTTTAACTTTAAGTGCAAAGACCGTATTTCCGCCTAAAGCCGGCAACATGTCGTGATACGGCATACTGCGCATAGCACGAAGTAAAAACGGTGCTTTGTCATCAATCTTCATCGCACTGGTCAATTGTAATAACGACCCTTGTTGTAAGGGGCGAATATGCATGGCACCTCGGACAAACTTTAAGTCCCCACCTGTCGCGGTGTATTGATTTTGCAGTAAGTCTGGGTAGTTAAAACGCATCTTAAAATCAAAGGGAATATTGATCACACCTAAACCCACCGAAATTTTATAGTCGGCATCCATGAGGTGCGGATTAATTTTCTGCACTTGCATATGTTTGACTTGTCTTGGAAATAAGTGCTTGAACGAAGACACATTAATCCAGCGCTGTAAGCTCGAAGGCTCTTGTGCATAATATTGAAAACTGGTGCTAAAGCGCATCAATTCATAATTTTGCCCAAAGGGAACGCGCTGCGCTGTCAAAATAAAGGACACAGGTTCTTTCGAGCTTTGACTTAATTGGGTGATTTTGTCGAGTTGAGAGGCATTCAATTTGAGTTCAGGCAATTGATTTGCAGCGAGAGTTTCACTACTAAAGGCTTTAAATCGGCGCTGTAATGATTCGAGTAAAAAACCATTGGTTCCCGCAGGAATCCCTAATTTGGCATCGGGTAAGGCATTTAATATTTTGCTAAACAAAAAACCTTTGGGCTGATTTAAATCGCCCCATTGGGTCACACTAATCAAGGTGTGTTGTGCATCAATCTCAAACCATTCAATTTTCCCTGCACCAAAGGGCACTGGTGCTTCTAGAACCAAACTATTAATGCTGTTGTGCTGAATTTGGTGCTGCATCACCACAGTTTCTTTAAAGTTTAAAACCGGAATCGGCGTCGGGATGTGGATGCGATATTTAACTTGGCTGGTTGAACCTTGCTGTTGCAAAACCTCAGCAGATTTTAGCGTGGGAAATAAGCCGGCGTAGTTTGGATAATTACTGAGTAATCTGGCGACATTTTTACTGTTGGTTGGGACAACCACCGCGGCACTTTGAAATTTACCAACGACTTTTTGTCCTGCTTTCATCGTGGGTAGACTAATTTGCTGTGAAGGATGTGCAAAAATCACGATGTGATCACCGGCAAGATTTGCCAAGGCTTTGGCATTGCCATTAAATAAGTCCAAACTACTAGGGATCTGGGGTTGCCATTGAACGAATTTGGCCCAACTGGTCGATATGCTCAGTCCACTCAGAAACACCAGCACCATGATTATTTTTGTTATCTGCATGTCACATCCTGCGTATGCAATCTTTTATTTGTTGCTGTTTTTAACGTATTTCTAGAGGGAAGGGAAGTAGTGAAGTGTTACAACCGACCATTAAAAAGCATGAAGCAAGTTTGAATTGTGGTGTAGTATTTAGCGCAATTCATTTTTAAATATTCATACGCTTATGTCTGAGAATCTACCTGCATTATCGCTGCGCTATTTTTTAAATCTAGAAGAATCACAGGATGGTTTTGCACTAGCAACTTTTGGCAAAAAGCAATTTACGCGTTTTTTAACGCCAGCGATTAGCCTTGGGATTATCATCTGGGGTTTTTACTTGGGTGTAGATGGTGTTGGTGCCTACTATGTTGGGCTGGGCGCTTTCTTTTTACTTCTTCAAGGCATCATGCGTTATTGGTTTTTACCGATGATGTTTAAACGCCAGTTTGTAAAATACCAATTGGGCAAAAGTGAACAAGGTATTGATTTATTTCAAGACTATGCAGAAATTCATGCCAATGGGCGTAAGAATGTCTTTCATTATGCTGAAGTGGCAAATTTTGCTGAAGGCAAATTGACCTATATGCTTGAGCTGAAAAATAAAACCGTGATTATTGTGCCGAAAAGTGCATTTAAAAATACTACGGACCAAGCGACTTTTAGCAATACTTTTCAACACTAAGACAATCTATTCATAACAAAAGAGGGAGTAGTATGCAGTCACGTCCATCTAAAATTGTTTGCGTCGGTCGTAGTTATGCAGATCATGCCAAAGAATTAGGCAATGCAATTCCTGACCGTCCTGTCCTTTTTATGAAGCCGCCAAGTGCATTAACCGCATTAGACCAAGGCATCTCATGGAATCCTGCATGGGGCAGTTGCCACTATGAATGCGAATTAAGTTTACGTATTGATCGACCTTTATCGGCTGAAACTGATCCACGCAAAGCCTTAGAAGCAGTCGGAGCTGTGACTTTGGGGCTAGACCTGACCTTGCGTGATCTACAAGATGACTTAAAGAAAAAAGGTCAGCCGTGGGAACGTGCCAAAGCTTATGATGGTTCTTGCATCCTTGCAGATTGGGTCGATGTCCAAGAGGTGGTTCAAGATTGGAAAAATGTGCATTACACCTTGCATATCAATGATGAACTGCGCCAGAACGGTGATACTGCATTGCTGATTTTTGATGTGGGTACTTTGTTGGCCGATATTAGCCAAGTGTTTAGTCTTGAGGCGGGTGATGTGGTCATGACGGGTACACCTGCAGGTGTCGCGGCACTACAGTCAGGTGAGCAGTTGAAAATGACCCTAAAAGGCAAAAATCAGGATTTTGTTTGGACAACTTTTGTCAAATAATCTGTGAAAAAAATACAAAAAAGGCTGCTTAATGCAGCCTTTTTTGATTGATCTATTCGGTACTGCTTGATGGCGGTGGCTCATTCGGTTGTAAAGGACCAGTGTCTTTCCATGTTTCATAGGTGTCGGCCATATGCTGTGAGTCGGTGTCTCCCAATGCACCTGCTTTGGCATACCATTGTCGCGCTTTTTCACCATCTCGAATATCATAATGATAATAATGTGCCATTTTCATCGCCGCGTCAGCATCTTGCCCTTGTTCTGCGGCATAGCTTAAATATTCAGCTGCTTTGTCGGGTGTTGACGAAGGATGTTCAGAAAAATAATGTTGATTTCCCAAGACTTTGATCGCTTCGACATTCTTTTGTTTGGCTGCTTTTTCATACCAAATTTGCGCTTGGTGCTTGTCTTGAATTAAGCCTTTTCCAGTGTCGTACATCCAACCAACGGTATATTCAGCAGCAGGATCATGGGTCTTTTTTGCAAGGTCTAGCACCCAGTGTGCAAGGAAAATATTGCCATCTTGCTGCATCTTTCGAATCACTTGCTCTGCATGTGGGTTGCCTTGATAGGCTTGAGTCATCAACCATGCGAATGCGTCCGTAGTGCCTTGATCCGCAGCAGCTTTGTACCAATGTACACTTTGTTCGATATTTTGTTCTGTGCCCGTTCCACTGAGGTATAAATCACCCACTTTCATTTGCGCAGTCGCATCACCACTTTGAGCTATTTTGAGTGCAGATTTAAATTCACGCTGTTCTTTGGAACTACAAGCCGTTAAAAATACGGCAGATAAACACAGCGCTAAAATTGTTTTTTTATTCATTCGAAATGGAGTCATTATCATTCTTCGTGGATTTTTTGATCTTAGCGGATTGTTGAATCACTTTATAGAGATCCTTGCGGCTAAATTTAAACACATTTAGGGCTTTAAAGCAGATTTTCTAAACTGATCTGGGGTGCAAAGCATCCATTTTTTAAACATATTAATAAACGCCGAGGCATTGGCATAACCAAGTTCTAAAGCAATATTTTCGACGGTTTGACCTGCGTTGAGCATCGACATGGCTTTCATGACTTTGAGGCGTTGTCGCCATTCATGCAGCGACATCCCAAGTTCTTTTTGACAATAACGTGCCAGAGTACGTTCCGTCATGTTTATCCGCTGTGCCAATTGCTCAAGCGCGCTCTGATCCGCAGGATGTTGATGTAAATAATCAAGCAGTTGTTTGAGGGCAGGGTGTTCCGAATGCGGTAAATAGCTACTGACCAATTTGGCTTGATGTAGTTGATCTAAGATCACATGGAGTAAGCGTTGATATTCGGCGGTATTTTCCAAGAGGTCGGCTTGTTGGTGCAACAGACGCAAATGGCTGAAGATCGCGGTGACTAAGGGCGAGCTGAGTAAAATCCCTGGTTGTTTCGGTAAGTGAGTACATAGCGATTCATGTACATATAAGGTTCCATGTGAAACCGCAGTACGATTTAAACCACTGTGTTCTAAATGTGGAGGAAGCCAAATGCCATAAGGCGGTGGAGTAATATAGTCTATCTGATTGATGTTCACTTCCATCACGCCATTAAAGGCATAGACAAACTCGCCCCAAGCATGCCCATGGACGGGATAAACAGACAGTGCAGGATCGTCACGAAAACTGATCCATAGCGCTGCTTGAATTTCATCGTTGGTGGGAAGTTGTTGGAACTGCGTATGATCTACACGAGCTTTATGACGCATGAGAAATTTTGCCTGAATAAGAAGATCACTTGTCTATTTTGAAGTATATATTTTATTTCTGACAGTTCTATAGTGTTGCTTGTCGTATTGTTGAGTAAATAGTGTGGAACAGCGTAAGGCGCTAGATGCGAAAGCTTCTGGTCTGATGATTATTTTGTGCATGATTTTAGGGATTCAACAGGTCATTTTGAAATTGGCCGCGGTTGATATTGCGCCGATCATGCAAATTGCCATTCGATCGGGTTTGGCTGCGCTGTTGGTCTTTCCACTGATTCGTCTTAAGCCGGGGACACATTTATATACTCGAGAATACTTGCTGCCGGGTATCTGGTTGGCGTTTTTATTTTCAGCCGAATTTATTTTAGTGGCAGAATCCCTGCACTATACCTCTGCATCACATACCGTTGTCTTGCTCTATACCGCACCGATATTCGTGGCATTAGGTTTACATTGGAAGTTGCCTGAAGAAAAGCTTACAGCGATCCAATGGGTCGGTATTTTTATTGCCTTTTCAGGAATAGTACTGTCGTTTATGGGACGTGAAAGTAGTACTACAGTCAACACTCAAGCCCTGTTGGGTGATGCGATGGCATTACTTGCTGGGGTGATGTGGGCCTTGACCACCATTTCATTAAGACTCACCAAACTCTCTGATGCACCTCCGACTCAGACCTTGTTTTATCAGTTGGTTGGTGGTTGTGTATTTTTATTACCCGTGGCGTGGCTGACAGGACAAATGACTGTACATTGGACGGTGTTGTCCATCAGCAGTATGATTTTTCATGTGCTCATTATTTCATTTTTTAGCCTGATGCTTTGGTTTTGGCTGTTAAGTAAATATCTGGCCAATGGTCTGGGCGTTTTTTCATTCCTTACCCCAATCTTTGGACTGGTCTTTGGCGTATTGATCTTAAACGAAACGATTGAACTGAACTTTATTTTGGGAACGGCCTTAGTAATGGTTGGAGTGATGACGGTAACCTTGCATCGGTGGTTGTCTAAATTGATGGGACATCAGTGCACAGCGATCTAATATCATGTATAAATTAAAAGGGAGAACTGCAGTTCTCCCTTTCAATTTATACGGTTATTTTTCTTCAAAAATAGTCGCAAGCGGTATCGAGAGTTTGGCCGCGAGATAATCATCCGATTCGACCAGTTGCGGCCCAATTTTTTCCATCCAAACATCATCTGGATCGACGCGACCTAAATCTTGCCGTTTAGGGAGCGGATAGGGCAGCTTACTGTAAAAACTCCAAAAGTCCACTTGGGTTAAATTACGAACTAAAACATAATGATCATCATCTGTACGTTTAATCAGGTGTTGCTCTTCAAACAATAAAATATAGCTTGGCAGGCGGCCGATTTCGTCACGCCCTAAAACCTCAAGTGCTTCTTTTTCTGTCACGCTCTGACCGAGTTTTTGCTTTTTATAAAATAATTCAAGCAAATCCATCAACATAATCACAGGATGACGTTTTTGATCGTTGCCCGAATTGAAAGCGGTCAGTGCATAACTAATTTCTACCCCAATCAGCACGATATTCCATGAAAGGAATATCCAAAGTAGGAAAATTGGCACCGCAGCAAAAGCTCCGTAAACAATTTGATAACTGGTGAAATTTGACATGACAAAACCAAAGAGGTTTTTGAGCAGTTCAAATACCACGGCACTAAAGACACCCGCGATCAGCGCCGCCTTAATCGGCACACTGCGGTTGGGAATCGTCCAATACAGAATGAAAAAACCTAAAATGGTCAATGAAAAAGACAAGATCCACAGCAGAAAAGCCCCATCCAGTTCATAGCCGGCAAAATTATTGCTGAGGACATTCATAGAGGCCAAGGTAGATGACACAACAAATGCGCTACCCAGTAAGATTGGGCCTAATGAGATAATAGTCCAATAGCGCATAAAGCCAATAATGCCGCCACGTGTCTCACGCACCCGCCAAATTCGGTTAAATACTGTCTCAATGCTGGTCAGCATCATGACTGTGGTAATGAATAAAAACAGCACACCTATCACGGTCAAGTTACTGGATTTATCGGTGAATGCATTCAGTGCTTTATCAAAAGCAATTGTCGTTTTCGGTAGGAAATTACTATAAATCAATTGTTGAAGCTGTTGACGAGCAGGTTCTAAAGCTTTAATTGAGGAGATGATGACCAAGAATACGGTCAACATGGGTACCACTGCAAACAAGGTGGTATAGGTTAATGATCCTGCTTGTTCACGGCAGCGATCGGCTTCAAAACGTCGAATGACAAATAAAACAAACTGAAACCATTTCTTGTCGTAAAAGGGAAGTTTTTTTAAAAATGCTTCGATCATGCTTTCAAGTCTCGAGTTATTTTAGTCATGTTTATGCAATTTTCATCACTTAGCTTAACCAAAAAATAGGAAAAATACCGTATAGTTTTCTTTTTTCATTGAATTTATAAAAATGACGCAAGCTTATGTACTGGTGCTGTATTACAGCAAATATGGTTCAACACGTGAGATGGCACATTTGATTGCCAATGGAATTGAAGCTTCTGGGATGGCGGTAAAAATACGTACCGTTCCAAATTTATCCACCGTGGTGACTGACGTGCAGCCCAGTATTCCTGCCGAAGGCGATATTTACTGTAGCTTAGATGACTTAGCGCATTGTTCAGGTTTAGCCCTTGGTTCACCGACACGTTTTGGCAATATGGCGTCGGAAATGAAATATTTCTGGGATCAAACCACAGCGCTTTGGCTCAATGGCGCATTGCATGGTAAACCTGCCTGTGTGTTTACCAGTTCAGGTTCAATGCATGGCGGACAGGAAAGTACTTTGCTGACCATGCTGCCGCCTTTGTTCCATCATGGAATGATGGTTATGGGTTTAAGTAATGCCCATCCTGCATTATCGAATACCAAAACGGGTGGTACGCCCTATGGTGCAAGCCATGTCAGTGGTCCGCGCCATGATCAGTCATTGAGTCAAGATGAGCGAAACTTATGTGAAGAGCAGGGTAAACGCCTAGGCGAAGTGGTCAAAAAGTTGATTTGATACTTACTTGTTCTAGGAAGTTACGCAGACTTTGTAGCGAACGAGCAAGAAAAGGTTTAAATATTGCACTTTTCTTGCTTTTTTACGTGTGATTTCTTTTATTTACGATATTGTATTTGCGCCCAAAAATATAAAAATAAATCTGTCGAACTATTCTTAAAATACCCAAAATAAGTGATATCAATAACATATTGAAAGTTTTTAAATACAGCCTGCTCAGTGATGGCCTTGAATCGATTTTTGCTGTCTTTTTGGGCGCGTTATTTTTATTTTTTGATTACATGATTTGTATTTAAATTTCTTCTTTGGGGTGTGTGATGTCTATTATTAATTTTCGAATGATTTTCCTGTGTTCCGCATTTGCTGCATCTTCCTTGTGTACGGCAATGCCAGTTTTGCACAGTATGGATTTCCCGCAAGAGAAAAAAGCTGAAGAAAAAGAATTTTTGGCGAAACAAGATCAAGTCAAAGCAGAATCAAAATCTTTAACTGATGCTTCAAAATAATTGATTCGCCATGGTTTCGAATAGCATTTCAATAGGCTAGAAATACATGTTAGAAAAACAATAACCCATTAAAAAGAGCGCTGATGCGCTCTTTTTTTACATCGAATTTAGTCTTGATCCGAAGTCTTTGCAGCGTCTTCAGGCTGTTGCTCAACTTCAAAGCGCTGTTTGCAGTCTAAACATTGGTAGTCGAGAAAAATATTTTGATCGACGATCACGCCGGCTTTTTTACCAAAACGGTGTCCTAGAAAACCGCCTGTGATACCGACGCTAATCGCACCTACAAAAGTACCGATGGTTCCGCCCATAATCACGCCAAGTGGGCCTGCAGTTACACCACCAATCGCAGCACCAATAGATGCGCCAGATGCCGCACCACCGACAGTCCCTGCAGCAGTTCCTGCACCACTGAGTAAAACCCCACCAATTTTTTGTAAGTTTTGTTCATGGTTACGCTTTTCAATATGGGTTGATCCACATCTTGGACATTTAACTGTCGGTTCCATATTTTGATCTTCTGTATTCATAACTTTCCGTAGCCTTAAAAAATAAAGTGGCCGAATTTATGGTGCAGCATAATGTAATTTGACAGATGAGTAGTTGACCCATTTGATCAAATGCAACGATTTTCCTGAATTTTATCGAGTTTTGCGCACAGATGTTTTGTCTGCTTGTAACCAAGGCGTTAAAAAGTGCGCTCTACGTCACCTTAATGGCAAATTTTTAGCAAAAAAAAGAACACCTGATGTGTTCTTTTTTTCTTTTGAACGCAAACTTAGTCACGAACAAATTCAACTGTACCATTCGCCAGTGATTTCACACGTGCCAATGATTCAACGCGATAGCCTTTTTCAAGCAAAATATCACGACCAGGTTGGAATGATTTTTCAATCACGATACCGATACCCAATACTTCAGCACTTGCTTGATGAATAAGATCTGCAAGACCTAAAGCCGCTTGACCATTGGCCAAGAAGTCATCAATCACTAAAACTTTATCTTCAGCATTGATGTGCTTTTTAGAAATCGCGATCGTGCTTTCAGTTTGTTTGGTAAAAGAAAACACTTTTGAGCGATACAAATCATCTTTTAAGGTTAAAGATTGATATTTACGTGCAAAAATCACAGGAACACCAAGTTCAAGACCAGCCATTACTGCAGGTGCAATACCTGATGCTTCAATGGTGATGATTTTGGTAATGCCAGCATCTTTAAAAAGACGGGCAAATTCTTGACCAATTTGCTGCATCATCACAGGGTCAATTTGGTGGTTCAGGAAAGAATCGACTTTCAGAACTTCTTCAGAGAGAACGATACCTTCAGCTAAGATTTTCTGTTCCAGAGCGTGCACGGGAGAATCCTCGAGGGGCAGGTGCTTTTTAAAGCAAAAGCGTATTTTAAAAAGCACCGTGAAAAATGCAAGCGAAATTGATCAAATCAATTAATTTGTTGCACCTTTATAGCCCGTTAACAATAAACCGTAAGAGGTTTTATTGTCTTGGTGGGAAACTTTGACAGGTAGATAATCTAGTTTTGGTGCTAACCAGAAAGTCGTTTGACGGCCTGGTTTGTCATGACGCATCACGACTTTAACGGTGTCAAAAGTTCCATAAGTGGTTTTCACTTTTTCAGTGCCTTGTTTCACGAACTTACGAGCTTCAACCTCTTTGGCATCGGCAATGTAGTAATTCGATTTCAAACCACCATTTTTTAAATCTTCACGAATTTGCAATTCAGCATTGAGTTCATCTAACACACCTGATTTCCACGCAAATGAACGCGCTTTATCATCTTTTTTGGTATTAATGGTTTTTGCGCCAGCATTAAAATTAATATTCATGGTGTTGTTGTGCACCAAAATTTTGCTGCTGCGGCTAAAGCTGTTCGAGTGAATTTGGCTGCCATTTAAACTAAAACGACTGGTTTCAGTTGCAGAGGCCATCGCACCAGCTTTTGCTGCGAAAACATACGTCCAGTTATTCCCAGATTGTTTTAGGGTACGTGTTGCAGAACCCAAGTTTTTGCCGTTGTAGTTAAATTGGTAGTTGGCTTGGAATGGACTCATGGCAAATGACTGACTTGAGAAACCAGTCAAAAGCAGTGTAGTCGATACCCCAGCAACAAGACCTAAATTTTTCAAAACTGAATGTGCCATAAGTATGGTTTTCCTATTCAATAGAAGTGCGGTGGGCTAAACCACCTGATATGTTTATTATGCGGCTGGATTGTGGAGAATCTCGTCGCAAATCCGTGCCTAATGTATATGTTGTGTAGCGTTTTATAGGCTCAAGATATCTAAGTACAGGATAAGTCTAGCTTTCCTTTTGCTTAATTGGCGTGACTTCATCGTCTTTTAAATTTGAGTCATCCCAGTCTTCTATCCGTTCTTGCGACATCTTGGTGAACAATGCGGTTAAATTAACATTACCAATCACCACCAATTCGGCCTCACGTAAAACAGCATGGTTGACATGGACTTTGCCCAATGTGTCGATAATCGATCGACTTTTACCGAGCCAGCGATTCAGGTCTAAATACAGTAAATCATCTTTAACTTTGATCACATTGAGCTTTTCCAAAATCATACCCAATGGATCTTGGTTGAGTACTTTTTGATAGAACCATAACGCCATGCGCACGCCCATCTTATACAGAACATTTGGATACTTCGCTTCAATCACTTGTGTATCACTAATTTGTTCAAATACGATCAATTGGGTATTTTTATTCAGCTCCATTTGCACCAATTTAAGGTCCACGGAAAGCGTGATGAGCAGTCCATTATAATCGAGTGTGGCATACAGTCTGAGCCAGTCGTCATGAAGGTCAGCATGCAAGTCTTTGAGCATTTTCACATTATCGGTCACAAAGCGCTGAAATGTCGCATTTAAAAACACTTGAGACATTGGGAATTCACGCTCATCTTCAATAAATCCTTCAGCTTTTTGGTACACTTGGCGTATACGTTTAGCGATATTGGAAACTAGCGTTTGCATAAGAAGTGCATCCTGACAAATTATGTTTTTTAACGATGTTTATCTTGTCGATTTCTATAAAAACACAAGGTTTTGATCTTGCAGTTTAGCAAAATAAATTGCACCATTTTCATGATTTTAATTGTGCATTATCGATGTGTTGATGGATTTCTCGTTTTCATCAAAAAATGAATACGAGTTTTATTTTATACTGTTTTAAGTAGTTTGGGGAATGCGGCAAATTGTCGGTTTAATGTGATGCTGAAAAAAATAACGTTCATGCCCTTGATGAAAGAGTGGTGGAAAGATCCCATATTTGCAACTGCATTGGCGTTTGCTGCTGTGTTGCATTTGGCTTTTTTAACCATGCAATTTTCCATGCCCCAAGAGGCGGATTATAACACCAAAGAAATTGCAGTTTCTTTACGTTCTACGACGGAAAAAATTGAACATGCAGACTTTTTAGCACAAGCCGATCAGCAGGGCTCTGGGACATTCCGTGAGTCACATCGTATGTCGAGTGACATGCCTGCACCGATGATCGAACAAAAAGCCGGTGAGCAAAAAAGTGAAGCTTTAGAACAACTGCAACAAAAGAAAGAACTCAGCTTTGAAGATAAAGTGTTGATGACAACTTTGAGTTGGCAAAAACAAGCTGAAGAAAACAGTCGCAAAAAAGCCGTTGAGGAGTTGAATAGTCAGTTTCAGGCCAAGGCTGCGATGGTGGCGAGTATCGAAGCCCAATATTTACAACGTCAGCAAAACTTTAGCCGTCAGCAAAAAATTAAAACCATTGATGGTATTCAAGCCAAGCAAGATGTTTCTGCGGCCTATATGGAAAAATTCCGCGAAAAAGTCGAGTTTTATGGCAACCGTTATTATCCTGAAGCGGCAAAACAGCAACAGCTACGCGGTGAAGTACGTTTAATGGTTATTTTGAACAGTAATGGCGGGATTCGTGCCATTCGTTTGATCGAAAGTTCAGGTTCAAGTTTATTGGATGAAGCTGCAAAAACCTCTGTGCGTAAGGCGGCACCTTTTGGTTTGTTTGATGCCAAAATGAAAGACATCTCAGAACTTCGTATTGTGCGTACTTGGCGCTTTGATCCTGCAGAAGCAGAGTTTGAGGTGCGTTAATCAGTTGTGATTGCGTCGCAAAACTTCGCAGATTTCGACGCTAAAACTCGCATACCATTGGTTTTTCCCCAATTGCTGCGCGACCAGATGTTGTGCATCTTGTTGCCAAGCTCGAATGTCTTCTAATGTATTCCAGTAGGAAAGGGCGATTTCATGCTCACCCTCTGTCAGCGCTTCAAAATGTTGACAGTTAAAGTGTGTCAAGGCTTTGTCTCTAAGCTGCTGTGCAGTCGAAAAATACAGCTCATCAAGCGTACGAATGCGTGCTTTAAAAATCACGACATATTGCATATCTTTCCTTCCTTGGTTTTTATAATGTTAAAAAAGCGAGCCGTAGCTCGCTTTTTGGGTTCTTAATCTCTTTCCAGATAAGGGTTATCAAACCCCAATTTGGCTAAAATCTCGATCTCCAAAGCTTCCATTTCTTCAGCATCTTCATCAGAGGTTTCATGGTCGTAACCCATGAGGTGTAACGTACCGTGTACCAGCATATGCGTAAAGTGGGTCAGGGGTGCTTTGCTTTGTTCTTGTGCTTCACGAAGAACCACAGGAATACAAATCACCAAGTCGCCAATCGGAAATGAGTCTAAAACTGCAGCCATTTCATCGGGGAGATCGCTCGGAAAAGACAACACATTGGTCGGTTTGTCTTTACCACGATATTCCAAGTTCAATTTGTGGCTTTCGTCATTGTCCACACATGCAATACCGATCTCACAATCACTTTGTGTATCGATATGACGTAAAGCCGTTTCCACGACTTTTTTGATATGCGCACGTTTCACCACCAATTCAGGTGACTGAAAATTTTGCTGCAAGGAGAGATTAAGTTTCAAAATGAATCCTTAAATGTTTTCGTCTTGATGCTGCCCATCAGCTTTAGCATCATTGTCCGCCACCAAGGCTTCCTGACGTGCTTTACGTTCTGCACGTTGTTCAGCCGTGAGGCGATGTTGTTCGCTGTCCCATCCCTCATAGGCTTCAACAATTTTTTGAACCAATTGATGACGTACCACGTCACGAGAGTGGAAGCGAGTAATATGAATTTCTTTGATTTTTTCAATCACACGTAAGGCATGTGCCAAACCAGATTGTTGACCACGAGGTAAATCGACCTGTGTAATGTCGCCCGTGATCACCGCTCGAGAACCAAAGCCTAAACGGGTGAGGAACATTTTCATCTGTTCAGGGGTAGTGTTCTGTGCTTCATCTAAAATCACAAAAGAATGATTTAAGGTACGACCACGCATGTAGGCCAGTGGTGCAACTTCAATCACTTGACGTTCAATCAGTTTAGCGACTTTTTCAAAACCGAGCATTTCATACAAAGCGTCGTATAGCGGACGTAAGTAAGGGTCAATTTTTTGGCTCAAATCACCGGGTAAAAACCCCAGTTTTTCACCGGCTTCAACCGCAGGGCGAACCAATAAAATACGCTGAATTTCATTACGTTCTAGCATATCTACAGCAGCGGCGACCGCGAGATAAGTTTTACCTGTACCCGCTGGGCCGATACCAAATGAAATATCGCTTTGTAAAATACGCTGTACATAGCGTTTTTGATTGGCACCACGTGGATTGATCCGACCTTTACGGGTTTGTAGATAAACATTGTCTAAACCGGTATGCTCATTTTCAGAAAAATCTTCCTGAATTTCGCGGTCAGTCTGACTGCCTTGAATCATCATGTGTAAAATGTCCGCACTAATCTGTGGATTGGTTTCGGACTCTTCATAAAGACGGTGAAGGAGACTTTCGGCTCTCTCTACCGCATCGATTTCCCCATCGACAAAAAAAGCATCTGCACGATGAGAAATTTTGACATCTAAACGTTGTTCAATTTGTTTGAGATGACCGTTATAGGCACCGAGCATGCTTTGTAAACGGTCAAGTGGAATACCGGCAAAAGTTACAGTACGTCGAATCGCTGCAGTCAAGAGAATTCCTTTAAATTGGTCTGACGATTAAGCTTACATTACGCCACGTCAGGCTCAAGATTCAAGAGTTCACCGTAAACAAACTTCAAAGTTTTAATATCTGTCACTTCAATCTCTGCAAAACGCCCAACCCATGCAGGATCACCGATAAAGCTAACCAAACGTGTATTGTCTGCAGTACCAATCAGCAAGTTCGGATCTTTGTCTGAAACAGACTCAATCAAGACACGTTGAATGGTCCCTAGCATTGCATCAGTTTTATCGATACTGGATTGTTTAATCCATTGTTGAACTTTTGCAAGACGTTCTTTTTTCACATCTTCAGGGGTCGTGTCTTCAAGTTCTGAAGCAGGAGTACCCGGACGTTTTGAGTAGATGAAACTGTATGAATGATCGAAATCCATATCTTGGATAAATTGATAAGTTTCTTCGAAGTTTTCGTCAGTCTCACCCGGAAAGCCAATAATAAAGTCGCTAGATAAATGCATATCAGGGCGAACTTGACGTAATTTAGCAATTTTATCGACATATACATCAATCGTGTGGTTACGTTTCATGGCTTGTAGCACGTCATTCGAACCACTTTGAACTGGTAGATGCAAGTGAGAAACCATTTGCGGTAAGTCACGGTAGCATTGAATCAAGTCATCATTAAATTCAAGCGGGTGCGATGTGGTGTAACGAATACGTCCAATGCCCGGAATTTCGGCCACTAAACGTAATAAGTCTGCAAAGGTACAGATTTCCCCTTCAAAAGTTTCACCACGGTAGCCATTCACGTTTTGGCCGAGTAATGAAATTTCACGTACGCCTTTTTCAGCTAAAGTGGCAATTTCAGCCAATACGTCATCGAGTGGGCGAGAAACCTCTTCACCACGGGTATAAGGAACTACGCAGAATGAACAGTATTTAGAACAGCCTTCCATAATCGAGACAAAGGCTTTAAACCCTTCTACACGCGGTTCAGGTAAAAAGTCGAATTTTTCAATATCAGGGAATGAAATATCCACCAATTGAATTTTTTCTTTTTTCGGTTTGACCACTTGCTCAGTATGCTGATCTAACATTTGCGGTAAACGGTGCAAGGTTTGTGGACCAAAGACCATATCAACATACGGTGCACGTTTTTGAATGTTGTCGCCTTCCTGAGAGGCAACACAGCCACCAACACCAATCACAAGATCAGGATTCTTTTCTTTCAGCTTGCGCCAACGGCCTAACTCAGAAAATACTTTTTCTTGTGCTTTTTCACGAATAGAGCAGGTATTCATCAGGAGAATATCGGCTTCTTTAGGGTCGTTCGTCAGCACATAGCCGTGAGAATCACCTAAAAGGTCGCCCATACGTTGACTGTCATACTCATTCATCTGACACCCTTGCGTTTCGATGTACAGTTTTTTCACTGCTCCATCTTGAGCTGGGGTGTGCTGTGGCTGGGTAACAGTGTTATCTGGGGCAGCTTGGGCACTATTCGGGATGAAGGTTTGAACCGCCATGTAGGCTCCTAAAGGAATTTTATGAAAATCAATAACCATACGTGGCTGACAGACAATTCAATCAATTGAATTGTGCAGCTGCGGAGGTCAAAAAGGGGATTTTAAGAATGAGCAATATTTTAGCAGTAATTCACTAGAAACTTACAGCCTAAAATTACAACTCTGCCATATTGATTTATGAAGCAAAAATGTTTGAAAATTAATATTGGCTAATCATAAGGTTACATAACAGAACACAATGCAGAGTTTAGAATTATTAAACTAATTCCTAAACAAAGTTCGATGTGCTGTAACTGAGCAGAATGACATGAAAGAAGGCAAGTGGATGTTAAAACATAATTTTAAACAGAAAAATTACGCTAAATTACTTGCTTTGAGTGTCGGGCTCTCCGGAATTTCTGCGTTTGCCCAAGCCGCAGATGAGCAGTTTAAGGATGCTTTACGTGCTGCGAATGCAGGCAATATTAGTTTATTACAACAATACCAATCATCCATGCAAAATGACGTTTTGGGCTATTATCCAGAATATTGGTTACTGAATAATAATTTGGCTTCACAACCTGCAAGTGCCATTATTAATTTTGCACAGCGCTATCCAAACTCGGCAATGGCAGAAAAATTAGCCGCAGATTATGTTGAAGAAAAAGTCAAACAAGCTGATTTCGCTACAGCACAGCCTGTCTTGCAATATGTGACTAATGCTGACCGTGCTGAAACATGTGCCATGGCTCAAGTCCGCGCAAAGTCGGGCGACCCTCTGGTTTACGCAGAATTTAAAGATGTATGGTTGACCACAAACTCACAACCTGACTCGTGTACGGGCTTGGGCCGTATGATGCTGTCGAGTCCTTTAATGACTCAAGATGACCGCCATCAACGGATGTGGGGACAGTTAAGAGCGGGTCAGTCAGGACAAGCGATTGCGACTGCGCAAACCATTGGCGTAAATATTAATTTGTCACAACTCAACACCATTCAAGCCAATCCACTGAATTATTTATGGTCTGCACCCAAAGCCACAGCTGAAGATCATGCATACCTGATTTATGCGATGGGTCGCTTGGCCGATAGCGACTTAAATGGCGCGATTTCTTCGGTGAAACGTGCAGCAGAAGGCACACCAGCCGATGTACAAAAAGCCCTATACCGTAGTGTCGGGTATATCGGTGGTACAACGGTAATGAAAAATAATTTCAACCGTGAAGTTCTAAATTATCTTGATTTGAGTTATGGACTGCCTTTTAGTGCAGAAGAAGCCGAGATTTATGCGCGACAAGCCATTCGTTTTGGCGCATGGGAAAGTGTCATTCGTGCAATTGATGCGATGAGCGTTTCGCAAAAGCAAGAAGATCGTTGGCAATATTGGTTAGCACGTGCCTCTGAACAACGTGGCGATGCCTCATCTAAACGTGCGGCACAAGACATTTATCGTAAGCTTGCCGTTGGCGATGATTACCATAATTTGTTAGCACGTGACAAAATTGGTCAGTCTTATAACAATATTCCGTCAAATGTGCAGCCTTCGTCACAAGATGCGCAGCGTCTCAGTCAGGATATTCACTTCCGTCGTGCCTTTGCATTGCGCAATATTAATGCATCTGACAGCTATATTAACCGTGAATGGAACTGGGCAGTGCGTCAAGCCTATTTAAAGCATGATGATGGCATGATTCTTGCCGCAGCTAAACGTGCAACCGATATGGGGTGGTATGATCGGGCGATTTATGCGGCAGATCGAACCACTAAACAGCACAATTATGCTTTACGTTATGCTATGCCGCATCAAAATTATGTGGTGAGTCATAGTCGTAATGCCGGCATTGACCCTGCATGGGCTTATGGTTTGATGCGTCAAGAAAGTCGGTTTGTCACTAGCGCACGTTCACATGTCGGTGCCGGTGGTTTAATGCAAATTATGCCAGACACCGCAAAATTGGTGGCTCGTCAGATGGGGGAGAGTTATAACCCCGCTGCATTAACGGATATGAATACCAATATTCGTTATGGCACTTTCTATTTATCGATGATTCAACGTCAATTGAGTAATAGTCCAGTCTTAGCGACCGCAGGTTACAATGCGGGTCCAAATCGTGCTCGACGCTGGCAGCCTGAATATCAAGCAATTGCAGCGGATCAATATACGGAATCGATTCCATTAACGGAAACGCGAGACTATGTAAAACATGTGATGACCAATGCAACCCATTACGGCCTTTTATTAGGTCAGGGGCCACAATCGATTGAAAAAAGAATGCAAATGATTCCATTACGGAATGCGCAATAAATTTTAAAGCAAGATGCGCCTGTTTTTAGGCGCAATATGGGTAAATGATGAATGCCGAAAATGGACATTAGACCTGCTTATCGAATACTGACATCACTGCTCATCGGCAGTGGTGCAGGCTTTGGTATGTCTATGCTTTCGGCTGCACCGGTTGTAAAAGGGTATGTGATGGATGTGCAAATGGTGCCTGCTGTTTGCGCCTATGACCCATTAAAAAGTAAAAAACGTAAATGTTTAGAAGGGTATTCACTCAATATCACGGGTCTATATCCAGAAACCTCTACACGTGATTGCACGACCAATAGTTCAGCTAAACTTTCTCCGTTGCAAGCGAAAGTGGTTGCACGGATTATGCCTGATGAAAATGCTCGCGTGGCGCTTTGGCACAATACCGGCGGCTGTGTCCCAATGAATGCTAGCCAGTATTTCAGAACCATTATTAATCATGCAGATAAGCTAAAAATTCCAGATGAATTGACCAGTCAAGAAACCCAATCCATTCAAGCCAATGTCTTGCGTAATAAAATGTTGCGTATGAACAGCGGATTGGTATCACAAAGTATTGAATTTAACTGTATGCAAACCCGTGGTGGTAGTCTGCTGACTGAGATTAAAATTTGCTATAAAAACAATGGTCAGTACAAAAGTTGCCCTGCGACTATCGTCGGAAATTGTCCTGCAACTTTCATAATTAAAGGTTCTTTCTAAGCTTTTTTCGGCATTTTATTTATATTTCCTATCATACTTTTGTTGAAAAGCATTCTCTTTTACATGCAAGCGTCAAAAGATTGGAGTACAATCTTTGCCGTTTATGATTATTAAGATTAGATAGAACAGCTATTTAATCATTATGACCTTCCTCAATTGGAGATAATTACATGAAGCAAGCAGTTCGTGTTGCCGTTACTGGCGCAGCTGGTCAAATCGGTTATAGCTTATTATTCCGTATCGCAAGCGGTGAAATGTTGGGTAAAGACCAACCAGTTATCCTTCAATTATTAGAAATTCCAGTTGAGAAAGCTCAACAAGCGCTTAAAGGCGTAATGATGGAACTTGATGACTGCGCATTCCCTCTTTTAGAAGGTATGATCGGTACTGATGATCCTAAAGTTGCATTCAAAGATGCTGACTACGCTCTTCTTGTAGGTTCACGTCCACGTGGTCCTGGTATGGAACGTGCTGACCTTCTTAAAGTAAACGGTGAAATCTTCATCGGTCAAGGCCAAGCGCTTAACGAAGTTGCTAGCCGTGACGTTAAAGTTCTTGTTGTAGGTAACCCTGCAAACACTAACGCTTACATCGCAATGAAATCTGCTCCAGATCTTCCAGCGAAAAACTTCACAGCAATGTTACGTCTTGACCACAACCGTGCGTTAACTCAACTTGCTCAAAAAGCGGGTGTTGCAGTTTCTGACATCGAAAACATGACAGTTTGGGGTAACCACTCTCCAACAATGTATGCTGACTACCGTTTTGCAAATGTAAACGGCGAAAGCTTAAAAGACAAAATCAACGATGCTGCTTGGAACAAAGACGTATTCCTTCCAACTGTTGGTAAACGTGGTGCTGCGATCATCGAAGCGCGTGGTCTTTCTTCTGCTGCTTCTGCTGCAAACGCTGCAATCGACCATATGCGCGATTGGGCTCTTGGCACAAACGGCAAATGGGTAACTATGGGTATTCCTTCTGACGGTTCTTATGGTATTCCTGAAGGCGTAATGTTCGGTTTCCCTGTAACAACTGAAAACGGCGAATACAAAATCGTTCAAGGTCTTGAAATCGACGAATTCAGCCGTGAACGTATCAACGTCACTCTAAACGAGCTTGAAGAAGAACGTGCAGCAGTTGCTGACATGGTTAAATAATTTAATTTTTTAAATTAAATTATAAAAAAAGCACTCCATTTGGGGTGCTTTTTTATGGCCTGCGAAAAATACCACGCTTAAGTTTTGAACAAAAAATAACACGTTGAGATGTAGTTGCAACTGACAAAGTCAATTAAACAGATAACTATGAAGATGGAAGAAATGTTTTTGGCTTGAGGAGAACGGCAATGTTTGATCAACAACCGACGTTGGAACTATTTTTTGAACAATTGGGGTTGGATGCAACTCCGGAAGGCATCGATCAATTTATCGAAACGCATCAAATCACCATGGATGTTCCATTGCATGAAGCGCCATTTTGGACGAAGTCACAGCGCGACTTTATTATTAGTCATTGGAAAAAAGATGATGACTGGGCCATGGTGGTCGATATTTTAAATGAACAATTGCATACAGAACATAAGCTTTCAGGATCATGCAAAATCTAAATACAATTTGAAACAACAAACCTAGTTTTATCGCTAGGTTTTTTTAGCTTCATCATATAAGTTAATTAAATAATAAATGACAGATTAGTTGATAAGGAGGGCGAGATGCTCAATCAAAATAAACCATCCTTAGCTTTATTGTTTTCTCAATTGGGGTTAGCCAGCAGTCCAGCTGCGATCGAGTTATACGTACGTACGCATCAGCTTGCCGCAAGTGAAAATTTACATGATGCGCCGTTTTGGAATAAAGCGCAGCGTGATTTTCTAATCAGTCATTTAGTACAAGATGATGATTGGGCTATTTGGATTGATGAGCTGAATCAACAGTTACATATGGATGCATATAAGCTGCAGCCGGCATAGATTTCATTTCTCTACAAATAAAAAACACCTCTTCGGAGGTGTTTTTTATTTAGTGCAGTTTACTTTGGCGTAATTCTGCAAACCACTCTTCTTGGCGATAAGGATTAAATGCAGGATGCTCAAGTAATGTGGTCAGTTTGAATTCTTGAGATTTGCAGTATTTATTTAACCAGTGGCGGGTTAACGCAGGTTCCTGTTTTACCGCAGAGGCATAGGCCAAATAGAAGTAGATGTCGCCATGTTCAGCTTTGGACATCGGTTTCATAATCTGCTGGGTAATTAGGGCATAGCGCTGCTCTTGGGTGATTTCAAAAAATACCATATAAGCTTTGGCTAAATGCACAGACAAATTGATGTATAGCTCAATCGGCATTTCTTCAAATTCAATCCGGCTTTGCTCAAGTAGAACAATGGCTTCTTGCAGAAAATACACTTGTTCTTGATGGTTCTTACTTAAATTAACCAATTGTAGGCGTAAGTCAGCACGCTCAAGGGCAAGATCAGGGCTGTTGCCTTGTAGAAATAATTGATCAGTTTCGCCAATACGCTGAATGATTTGTTGACTGTTTTGACGCATCGGGTACATCCTCATCTATGAATGACTCATATATGAGGATAATTTAAGGGATTTAAAGGATGAATCTCGAATTACCACATCGTGTTGTCATTACGCAGCCAAGCCGTAATCGATAAACGTTGATGTTTGGCTTCGAGTACCTCGTGTAACAGGTCACTTTGGAATAAAGCAATGCGATTCGGTTTAGGTTCTAAAATATGCCAAACATCATTCTTATCTTGTAAGCGCAATTCACCGCCCCAGTCGGCTTGCCAATGTTCATGCAAATAATAAACCGCTGAAATGACACGTCCATTTTTACCTTGAGGATTATCTTTATGCAGGGCATAAAATTCACCTGCGTTATAACAGGCAAAATGTGCTTCGACTTCGTGAATGCCAGAAAAAAATGCGCGATTAAATTGTTCTGATAAATGTTGTAACGCTTGAACGTGTTCTTGTGCGACATCTAAGGTGTCGTTAATCCATAAAATATGATCACTTCTAATTTTACTGATGACCCCATTTTGTACGGCTGCATCCCTAAATTTATTTAAATTTGACATACATTCTTCAACAAGTGCATGTATATATTCAGCAGGATAAGCGTCATCAATAATGCTAAACCCGTGTTGATCTAAATCATCGAGGATTTGATCAACGGGCCAAGACTTTGGGAGAAAGGCTGTTTCCATATACGATCCATAAAGTTGTGGAAAAAAAGGTGACGTATTCTAGAGCAAGAATAGCATCGGAATGAAACTATTTTTCATGCTAAAATGTCCGTTGATATCAGGAATTAAAGAAACATGAATTACCGTCACCATTTCCATGCAGGCAACTTTGCCGACGTGATGAAGCACGTTTTGCTGCTTCAGTTATTAAGTCGACTGAATGCAAAAGATAAACCTTATCGCTATGTAGATACACATGGTGGTGCAGGTAAATATGATCTTTCGACCTCTGAAGCACAGAAATCAGGTGAGTTTTTAAATGGTATTCATCGTTTAGTTAAGCTCGATGATTCGATTAAACGCAATGCGCCTGAAGGTGTTCAACAATATTTAAAAGTTGTTGAAAAAATGCGTGAAAACTTTGGTAAAGGCGCTTATCCAGGTTCTCCATGGTTTGCACTTGAAGGCATGCGTGAAACTGATAAAGCCACGATTTTTGAAATGCAGCGTGATGTATTTCAGCAATTGCGCCACAATATTTTTGATAAACGTGCAGGCTTGCATGAGCGTGATGCTTACGAAGGTTTACTGGGTGTAATTCCACCAAAAGAAAAACGTGGTTTGGTCATGATTGACCCGCCTTACGAATTAGAACGTAAAGATTTTCCACAGCTTGTAGAATTGTTGGTCGCTGCTTATAAAAAATGGCCCACAGGCGTTTTTGCGGTATGGTATCCAATTAAAGACCGCGCGATGATTGAACGTTTTGAAAAGAAAATGTACAAAACCGGTATTCGTCGTCAGTTGGTTTGCGAAATTTGTGTATGGCCAGATGACACTCCAGTGGGTCTAAATGGTTGTGGTTTATTGGTGATTAACCCACCTTGGAAATTCTCTGAAGATGCGGACGAAGCATTACAATGGTTGTTCCCACATCTTCGTATGAATGAAAATGGTGGTCATGCAGCCGTACGTTGGTTAGTTGGCGAATAATTTTAAACTTGAAAAAGAAAGGTCACAGTTAGGATCGAACAATGACAAATACAAATAAACCTGAGCGGGAAATTTCTTCAAAGGATGAAAATGCATTTGATGGCATTACATTTGAAGTTGAAGAAGAGGAGCATACCCATGAAGGGCATAAAGTGAAACGTCGTGGGATCTATCTGTGGCCAAACTTGATTACAACTGCAGCGTTGTTATCCGGCTTTTATTCAATAATTGCCAGTATGAATGGTGAGTTTCAACAAGCCATTTATGCCATTTTCCTTGCAGCATTATTTGATGGTTTGGATGGCCGTGTCGCACGTGCTATTGGCGCGCAAAGTCCATTTGGTGAACAGTTTGACTCCTTATCAGACTTGCTAGCATTTGGTGTTGCACCTGCCATTTTAATGTATAGCTGGAGTCTAAATGACTTAGGCCGTATTGGTCTTGCAGCATGTTTTGTTTACACCGCATGTGCAGCCTTCCGTTTAGCACGTTTTAACGTACAAATCGGGGTTGTCGATAAACGTTATTTTATTGGTGTTGCAAGTCCACTCGCAGCCGTTATGATTATTTCATTGGTATGGGTAGGCATGGACATCCCTGCAGTCTTCGACTTACGCGAAACAGGTATTCAGATTTTTAATGCGGTAGTGATTATTGCAGTGGGTCTATTGATGATCTCAAATGTGAAATACTATTCATTTAAAACGGTGGATCGTCGCCGTGTTCCATTTGCCGTGTTACCAATCATAGTCTTTGTTTTAGCAGCTGTAACGTATAATATTCCAATGGGTATTTTAATTATTTCAGTGATTTATGCATTGTCTGGTTTTGTCACCACCTTAATGGCAAAAAAGGCAGAAGCATGAGTTAAAGCATGAAATAAAAATGAAAAGGAGCTTGATATGCAGATATTTCAAGATTTCTTGGATCAATCAAGACGACTGAATCAAGCTCCAGATTTACAACATAAAAAAATAAATCTACATGCGCCGAATACGCCTTACCCTTCAGTCCATTATGGACTCTGTCTACCGAATCTTCCTGCGCCCTTACATTATCTTAACTTTATAAGTTGGCTCGGTCAGCCTCAGATTCCCGCTTTTCAAAATCCTGTGTCCATTCAACAAGACGAACTCAATACAGCCACAGTATTGACCAGTGTGAGCGGTCATATGGTTGGGCAATTACAATCATATTCCATCAAAGACGACTGTGGTTTGAGTGATACCGTCTTTAAATTTAGAGATAAAGAGCAGATTGGTTGGGATGGAGCGGTATTTCAAATCCATCGAGAAGATACTGAACTCAGTTTAGATTTGTCCGTGCAAACTACCGATATTTCTTCGTGTTTAATTAAGTTGAGATTAGGTCTTGCTGAATATTGGTCGGTGATGTGCCAATGTGAAGGGCAAATCAAATTTCAGGGCCAGATGTATGATGTAAATCAGTTGGCGGTATTATCTTATGCACAAATACGCAAGTTTCCATATTTACCTTTAGCGTTTTATACCCATCAGGTCATCAACCTCAGCCGACAGCGTCAAATTATCTTTATGCAAACGCGAGATCGTTATAACAATATTTTGAGTTCGCGTTTATATCTAAGAGATTTAAATCAGCAGCAAGTGTTCATGGCAGACCAAGGTGTGTTCTTTAAAGTCATGCGCGTTTATCCCGTTGTTAAAACCCCAAATTTGCAAAAAATGTATTTGCCACGTGAATTTGAATGGATTTACCAAAATGACAAAATGAAAATACATATACAAGCGCAAAGTCGTGGGGATTTTAAATTTGGACTCGGCGCAGGTTATGCAGGAAGCTTTAACTATCAAATCAAAATCAACGACGAAATCGAGTGTGGGGAAGGTGGATACTGTGAATATGTCGATTGTCGAGCTTTGAAATGGCAAGAAAAGAATGAAAAAGATAAATTAACGGACAAATATGGAAATATTGTCCCTTTTATGCTCAAAAAATAGTAAAAAAACTCAATTTAGTAGAATAAATAAACAAACGTAATGAAAAATTAAAAATAAATGGAAAAGGGTGTTGCAACGAATGTGAAATGCTGTAGAATGCACATCCATCGGCGGTGATGAAGATTAAAACTTCTGATAAAACAATAACTTGGTTGAATTGATTAAGTTGGGTTTTATTTGATAAGTTTAAAATAATTTGAATTACCGGTTGACTCTTTAGAAATAAAGAGTAATATAGCCGACCTAGCTTGCTGGTGACGAACCAACAAGAAGATCATTAAGAGATTATGAAGAACAACTTGTGTGGATTTTTACTGATTGATCGATCGAAATTATTTTCATTGATTGATGGTAGAAATTACTCGAAGTTTATTTGAGCAAATTTTTGTCAGTAATTGATGAGCCAAGATTGGTACACTATATGTACTATTGATTTTAAACTGAAGAGTTTGATCATGGCTCAGATTGAACGCTGGCGGCAGGCTTAACACATGCAAGTCGAGCGGGGGAAGGTAGCTTGCTACCGATTTCTAGCGGCGGACGGGTGAGTAATGCTTAGGAATCTGCCTATTAGTGGGGGACAACATTTCGAAAGGGATGCTAATACCGCATACGTCCTACGGGAGAAAGCAGGGGA
>NZ_VOYW01000029.1:0-42017 GCF_013420085.1 Acinetobacter sp. YH12027 | reverse complement strand
TACAACTGGTGATTCATACGATAATGCTCTGGCTGAAACGGTGAATGGCTTATACAAAACAGAGGTGATTGAATATTTAAAAGCAGATTGGCAAGGTTTAGCAGATGTACAACTTGCGACACTAAACTGGGTAGATTGGTTCAATAAAAAGCGTGTACACAGTGCACTGGGTTATGTATCGCCTTTTGAGTTTGAAGCAATGTACTATGATAAGATTAACCCGTTAGGTCACGTGGCCTAACTTAAATAAAAATGTCTCCGACAAACCCGGTACGGTTCACGGGATTTTTTTGGTGACTATATGACAGACAAAGCACAGGCGAAACTAGACTTAGAAATTTGTATGAAGTGTTGTAATCCTAATGCCCCGAATATGCCTAGCTAACAAAAAGTTAATTTATAAGTTATGAAATATAAATAAAATTGAAATAACATTAGATGTATATTAAAATATTTGATATAGTGTGTTTGATCGAATCCGTAAGCGGAACGGTAGTGTTTGAGTTGTTAACGGAATTGCGTATTCCCTCCATTCTGATGTTCAAGCATCAAATTCAAACAGTTAACGCATAGCATGAATTCGCATCATGCCGATCAAGGGAAGCCTGCAGCTATCCGTGGGTTTTCCTTAAATTCTATTTTTAAGATATTAATTTAATTTTTTTTATCTTTCTTAAATTTCATAGCTACTGTAAATATCATAAGTTTAAATTTTTCTTAAGTGAACAATCTCCAAAATTAAAGTTGGTTTTATTTTTAATACTAACAAATATATAGGCCTAAAGTATGAAAACGTTAGCCATTATAAGCGTGGTATTCGTATTGGGGCTGGTAGGTTGCCAGCAAAAAGACAGCAATGAAAATGAAGAGACGACAACACCTCATACATTAGATAAAGACTAACTTCCTCCAATGATTATTACAGCAGATATGAAAAAACCCTCATTAAGAGGGTTTTTTTAGGATTAGGGTTTTAAGCTTCAATCCAATTATCTTTAACTTCTTGAGAGTCTTTAGTCAGTACAATTTTATTGTCTGTAATTTCACCAACCCATGAAACTGGAATTAAGTGGTGATGACCATCACCATGCTTAGTCAGTTTAATTTGATCCGAACCTTGTAAGTGGTCTACTTCACCAACTTTAGTCCCACATGAAGCAATTACATCTGCATGGCTCTTAATATTTTCAACATTAATATAGTAGTCATTAGAATATTATCCTATTTCAATGTGAGTGAGCATTCAGCCTATCGTAAATAGACGCTGATATCAGGGATTGAAATAGAAGGGATACAAAGGGTCTTATATTCTTACGTTCTTGACCAGATAAATTACATTGTATTATTTAGAAATAAGTCCCCAAGAATGGGACTTATTAAATAACTTATTTATGCTGAGTCTTAATGAGATCTGATAAATCAAAACCGATAGATTTTGCATAATCTAGGTATTCGTCAACTGTGGCTTGGTTGGGGTTAGCAGTTCTGCTGAGCACCCAAAGATATTTTTTATTTGGTGACCCAACTAATGCAGTTTGATAGTCATCATCAATTTTTAAAACCCAATAATCACCACGGCCTACTGGCAACCAACGAATTGCTTTTGGTAAAAAGCTCACTTTAAGTTTCGAGTTTGCTGGCGCGTTCTGAACATATGCTTCACCCATTGATTGGTTGAGTTTACCATCTGCGCTATAGCAACTATTATCTACTTTCACGTTACCATTTTCATTTAAAGAATATTTCGCAGTGACGTTGTAATCACATTTATTTTGGAAATAAAGTGGCTTACGTGCAATCTCATGCCAAGTACCAAGATATTTATTTAAATCTACTTTTGATACCGCTTGAACTTCCGTAGTATTTGCATTTGCCGTTGAGAGCAATGAACCTGCAATAAGTAATGCACCAACAGCTAAAAGGAGCTTACGGGTTTTTGAATTCATGTTATAAGCCTGCTTTAATTTGAAAGTGAATTAATTACTATAAATTGGTTTTTAAGCTCATTTTGTTTTTTTATGTATTAAGTATTTGATCTTTAATCATTGTTTCAGCTTTAAAATTTATTAAGTGTGTTTAATACTCGTTTTATAAGATCAACAAAATTTATACCTAATCATATAAACTCTAGAAAAGAATAAATGCTTAATCTTAGCAAAACGATGAGTATTTTCTACATTAGCAAATCAATTTCGTAGAGAATAAACGGGGCGTCAAATAAGAAAAAAATTGAAAACTATGATTATGGATCGTTTTCTTAATTTGCTTTACTACTTAATATTGGATTATATATCTAAAAATATGATAATATGCTCAAACTCTAAACAACGGCTTTGAACGAGTCAGCTTTAAATTTTCAAACGAAAATGAAAATGCCAGCACTTTTCAATACAAGCCTGTTTCTTTCGCAAGTAGCGGATATCTCTTTGATCAATTTAGATCTGTCTTACAAATAAAACGGAATAGGGAAGGTATGTCTTCATTGAAACCGTCATGGTATTCCAATGTGAATCCAAATGTGTTTATTAGCACAGTTGTCATTATCGGCATTTTTATTGCCATCGTATTTTTAGCTCCCAATGCTTTTGATTTAATAACTAAACAACTGAATCAATGGGTTACAAACTCATTCAGTTGGTTCTATGTACTATCTGTAGCCATTTTTCTCTTAGTGCTTATTTATATTGCCTGTTCAAATATGGGTAAAATTAAACTTGGTTTAGACCATAGCCAGCCAAAATATAGTAATAGCTCCTGGTTCGCTATGCTATTTACTGCTGGTATGGGTATTGGCTTAATGTTCTTCGGTGTCGCGGAGCCAGTGATGCACTATGTATCACCTCCAACCGGTGAACCAGAAACTATCCAATCAGCTCAGCAAGCTATGCGTGTAACATTCTTCCATTGGGGACTTCATGCTTGGGCAATCTACACAATTGTTGGCTTGGCGTTAGCTTACTTTGCTTATAGACACAATCTACCTCTAAAAATTCGCTCTGCGTT
Organism: Acinetobacter sp. YH12027; assembly: GCF_013420085.1. Classification (NCBI taxonomy): domain Bacteria; kingdom Pseudomonadati; phylum Pseudomonadota; class Gammaproteobacteria; order Moraxellales; family Moraxellaceae; genus Acinetobacter; species Acinetobacter sp. YH12027. Next base: position 39,014 of record NZ_VOYW01000029.1, on the reverse strand, counting down.
ATATCCTCTCATTGGAAAAAAAATCTATGGTCCAATTGGTGATGGTGTAGATACCTTTGCAACGATCGGTACTGTATTTGGTGTCGCAACGACTTTAGGTTTTGGTGTAACCCAAATTAACTCCGGCCTGAATTATCTATTCGGGATTGAATATTCAACGACGACGCAACTAATTCTAATCGTCATTGTTACAGCTATGGCCTCTTTGTCCGTATTTATGGGCTTAGACAAGGGTATTAAACGATTATCAGAGATCAATTTAGGCTTAGCATTAACCCTCTTATTATTTGTATTTTTTGCTAGTTCTACGATATTCATATTACAAGCGACTATACAAAATGCTGGCCAGTATTTTTCAAACTTATTCAACATGACCTTTAATTTATATGCCTATCAATCTGATGGTTGGATTGGTGGTTGGACAATTATGTACTGGGCATGGTGGATTTCATGGTCGCCATTCGTAGGTATGTTTATTGCGCGTGTGTCTGAAGGACGTACTATTCGTGAGTTTATTGTAGGTGTTTTACTTATTCCAACAGGCTTTACGCTGATCTGGATGGGAGTCATGGGGAATGCTGCACTCTATAGTATTTTAAACGAAGCGAACACCTCGCTGATTTCTGCAGTGCAACGAGATTCATCCGTTGCGTTATTTGAATATTTAGGGACCTTGCCATTCTCAGGCGTGATGAGTTTTGTGGCGACCATTCTGGTCATGTTGTTTTTTGTGACTTCGGCAGACTCTGGGGCTTTAGTTACAGACTATCTAACTGCAAAATCTGAAAACTCTCCAACTTGGCAGCGATTGTTTTGGACAACGTTAATGGCTGTACTTGCGATTGTTTTGTTGTTTGCAGGAGGTTTAGGAGCTTTGCAATCTGCAACAATGTTGAGTGCATTACCATTCACCTTCGTAATGCTTTTAATTTGCTGGGGCTTAGTCAAGGCTCTACATTTAGATGCAACCAAGATGCAAGCATTACAGGATGCGCGTATTACACCTAAAGCAATTCATAATCCAAGAAGTTGGCAGCAACGTTTAGGATTGATTATGCATTATCCGCATACACGTGAAGAAGTTGAACAATATATTGATACAACGGTAAGCCAGGCATTTTCAAATCTACAGAAAGAGTTTAAGCGTCGTCATTTAGATGTGACGGTAAACACGATAGATGATGGCTTGCAGCTTCGTGTAAACCATCAAGATGAGATTAACTTTATCTACCAAGTAGTTGTCCAAGAAAAAAATACACCAAGCTTTATGATTGATTCAGGAGAAATTACGCAAGATTATCAAGCTGAAGTATTTTTGAGGGAAGGTGGTCAAAATTATGACATCATCGAATGGACGCAAGAAGATATCTTGCAAGATGTCATTGATCAATATGAGCGTCATCTGCATTTTTTAAATTTAGTTCGAACTAAGAGCCAATAGATAAAAAACCGCCCAAATGGGCGGTTTTTATTAACATATGAGAGTTTTATAAGTAAAAATAACATATTGTTTAATAAGTAGAATAATGAGGAAATTTGATATTTTGATAAAATTGTACAAATTTTGAAATAATTTAATTAAAATAAATTTGTATACTCGTCATATCCTAACCAAGCCTTTTAGATGCAAAAGCATACAACTCTGAAAAGTTTATAACTTACTGTAAATACTAAGGAATACAGTTTGATGCTTAACATTCCAATCCAATCCAAACTCGGTGGATTCTACTTTTTCTATTATTCAATAGTGGGTACATTCATGCCGTATTGGAGTTTGTATTTAGAGGATCAAGGGTTTAATTATCAAGAAATAGGTGTTTTATCTTCGATTGCAATTGTGACACGTTTTTTTGCCCCATTTATTTGGGGTTGGATTGCAGATAAATCCGGCAAGCGTATGCTTTTAGTCCGAATAGCAACATGGATGGAAGCCTGTATTTGGTTTCTGATTTTTATAATTCCCAACAGTTTTCAGTCTGTTGCATTACTCATGCTGGTTTTTAGTTTCTTTCAAAATGCTATATTGGCTCAGTTTGAAGGAGTAACTTTATTTTGGTTAGCTGAGCGGCGTGCAGAACTTTATGGAAAAGTCAGAAAATGGGGATCAGTTGGCTTCATTGTTGGGGTATTTGGAATTGGGGCTTTGCTAGAAATAATACCTGTTTCAATGCTGCCTATCATGTTGTTATGCATTGCATTTCTCGCATTTATTTGGTCATTTACGATTAAAGAGCCCGCTACTGCACCATCTTCACAGAAAAAACTTGAACCACTTTGGCCTATCTTAAAACGACCAGCTGTAGCGAGTTTTTTTATCATTGAATTTTTTCTGCTCTTTTCGCATGCACCGTTTTATAGTTTTTATAGCAATTACCTTATGCAGGCTGATTTTTCGACGAGCCAAATCGGTTTTTTATGGTCTGTCGGAGTCATTGCGGAAATCATTATGTTTGCCTATGCCAATGTCTTTTTTAATCGATATTCTTGGCGTAACTTAGTGCTCATTTGTTTGGGGCTAACAGGGATGCGATGGTTGATTGTAGGCTTATATCCGACGGTGTTTATCACTCAATTTGCTGCGCAAACGATTCATGCCTTTAGTTTTGGATTATTCCACTTAATCGCTATGCGAATCATTTTTCAAAATTTTACCGCAAGTCAACAAGGGCGTGGTCAAGCGCTATACAGTACCATGTGGGGCTTAGGTGTTGCGAGTGGCAGTATTTTAGCAGGTCGATATTGGGACATGCTTTCGGGACCCGTTATTTTTATGATCGCAGGACTGGCGGTTATACCTGCCATGTTTTTGGTCGTGGGCTTGCCTAAAACGATCCAAAAGCCAACTTAAAACAATTCTGTATTTTGATAAATCTCAATGAACTAAAATCACCTGATTACGGCCGAGCTCTTTGGCTTGATATAAGGCCTGATCGGCTTGATTTATCATACTTTGCAAACTTGGAGCATTGGGCAAAGACTGGTGTATTAGGCCGATACTCACAGTAATATATATTGTATTTTGTTCATCGATACTAATTGGCGTGGTTTCAACGACTTTTCGGATACGTTCAGCGATACCTTGGGCTTCAGGTGCTGCAATGTTCGTGAGTAATACACTAAACTCTTCACCACCAATACGTGCAAATAAATCTGTTTCACGCAAATTCTTACGTACAATACCAGAAAATTCCTGTAAAACTTGGTCACCGACATAATGCCCATATTGATCATTCAATTTTTTAAAATGATCAATATCCATCATGATAATGGAAAAGTTAAGCTGAATTTGGTTTTGTAGGTAAAGCTCACCTTGCTCGAAAAAATATCGACGATTCATCGCATGCGTTAAACTATCATGATTTGCAAGGTATAAAACTTCTTTATACAGTTCGTGCCGATTGCGGCTAATAATACAAAGAATTAATGGAGCGATTATCAGCATGGCAAGGCCAATGCGTACAGAAATGGCTGTAGACAAGTAGGTGAGTGATGAATCATGTAAATAGAAGGCATTTAAATTGTAATAGGTCGCTAAAATGACTACGGCATTAATCAGAGATAGGGTAAATAATCGATAGGTTAAAGCTGCCCAAATTAGAGCCGCTAAAGGGTAGAGAATTGCGCCCGGACCAGTAGTCACTGTCGTTAAAAATACGCAGAAGATAACCGCAATAGCTGGAAATATCTTGTTGATTTGAAAGCTTTGATTGCGTCGGTCTTTGCAATACAGTTTAAGATCGGCCAGTTTAGGAAATGACAGAATAAGCGGTAAAACAATGAGAGCATTTAATATTTCGGTAATCCACCACATACTAAAATCAATCGATAAACGATTGGTCGACATAAAGGTATTGGGTAAATAAGGCACAGTGAAAATTGCAAAAAGAGCACCTGCAAGGCATCCACCGCAGGCGATGATGGCAATCATGGTCAGAAAGGTGAAACCTTTATTGTAGTTTTGATAGTTCACCTGAAAATATCGCATAAAAAATAGCGATACCATGCTGTTGATTAAATTTGAAAAAGTAAGGAATAGAGTGAGTTGGAAATAATTACCCGTCAATAAGTCAGCAAGCATATATCCACTAAATGCACCTAACCATCCTCCCAGATTACTGAGTTTGGGAAACCTTAAGAATAATGCTAACAATACTGCATTCGCAGGCCAAAAAATCGCTAAATAGCTTAATGGGCGGCTGAAAATACCGACTAAGCAGCAGCAAAAAATAACTGCAGCGACTATGACAAAAGCCATGCTGTGGCATGTATTAAGCGGAGCAAGACTATTCGAATGCAGTTTCATTAGCTTATGTAAGCCTAGGTTAAATATGGGAGAATTCGTTTTTTTCGTATATTAAACGATAAAAAAGATTTTATATTATTTTATTGTAAATAGTGTGATTTGTTTGGCATTTAGCTGATTTGTAGTTTCGTTAACCGAGATTGATTTTTTGGATAAATAGGAAAAATGATTGTTATGAAAATGTGATAAACCGTGGATTTGTAAAAAAATGTGTTACTTTAAGAGCATGATTTATATGACTGATTAAATGTATGAAAATAGCATATCTTACAGTTTTACTCATGTTGAGTTCATCGTTGGTGATGGCGGCAGATAATAAGAATACAACTCAAAATTCAGAGGCTAAAAATCAAGTTGAAGCGGTGAATAGCTTTAGGGTGACAACACGTTCTGAATTGGTCGGCTTATGGGGTATGGAAATTCCGACCAATAAAAAGTGCGTTGAATATTATAATTTTAAGAGCAATAATGATGTTGTGATCAAAAGCGGTGAAGAGTGGTCATCTGGGGTATATGACTATCAACCTGCGCAAGATCCGAATGTGCAAATTCCAGCACTGATTTTACAAGTGAAATATGACAATAATCAGATGGATTGTTCGGGCAATATTCAAGATCAAACCGGCGAAATTTCACAGTACTTTGTAAAGTGGAAAAGTCCATCGGTTATTAATTTCTGTGCCAATGATCAGGCTCAGCAGTGTTTTGCGACATTGCGTCGAGTTTTGCCTTAAGCATGACTATAGATCTTTCTTATGAAAATAAAAAACCACTCATTTGAGTGGTTTTTTTGACGCTGAAGTTTTATTTCTCTTCATGTCCTTCGACTTTCTTTAATAGATGTTTTTCAAGATAGTGAATATCCATTGCTTGTTCGCAGAAATTTTTATCTTGAAGAATCAAATCTTTATGTAGCGGAATATTGGTTTTCACGCCAGTTAAGATAATCTCTTCGAGAGCTTGTTTCATGCGCGCAATAGAGGTTTCACGATCTTTACCATGCGCAATGAGTTTTGCAATCATTGAATCATAGTATGGCGGGATGCTATATCCTTGATAGATATGAGAATCTAGTCGGATACCTGCGCCACCCGGTGCATAGAAATGATCGATTTTGCCCGGTGAAGGCATAAATGTAGATGGATCTTCCGCATTAATACGACATTCAATCGCATGACCTTTAAGTTGAATATCTTCTTGTTGAAGATCTAAACCTAAACCGGCAGCAATGCGTAATTGTTGCTCGATAATATCTACGCCAGTCACTTGCTCAGTAACAGGATGTTCTACTTGTACACGAGTATTCATTTCAATAAAGAAGAATTCACCTTCTTCAAATAAGAACTCGAATGTACCAGCACCACGGTATTGCATTAATTTACAAGCATTTACACATGCTTCAAGAATATGCGCACGTGCTTCTTCAGGTAAACCCGGTGCAGGCGCTTCTTCAAGCACTTTTTGATGGCGACGTTGCAATGAACAGTCACGATCATAAAGGTGAATTGCATGGCCATTACCATCTGCAAGAACTTGCACTTCGACATGGCGTGGCTTTTGAAGGAAACGTTCCATATAAACGGTGTCGTCACCAAACCACATTTCCGCATCACGTTGAGCAGCTTGTACAGATTCGAGTAGCGTGTCTACACGTTCAACGATACGCATACCACGACCACCACCACCAGAGGCAGCTTTTACGATCAATGGAAAGCCAATTTCTTTGGCTTCTGCCAATGCATTGTGAATCGTTACAGCATGGTCACAACCCGGAACAGTCGGTACACCAGCTTTTTTCATCGCAATAATGGCAGAAACTTTGTTCCCCATTAAGCGAATGTGTTCAGGACGCGGACCGATAAAGATAAAACCTGAGTTTTCTACAATTTCTGCAAACTCAGCGTTTTCAGATAAGAAACCATAACCTGGATGGATGGCATCTGCACCGGTGATTTCAGCCGCAGTAATAATGGCAGGGATATTGAGATAACTTTCGCTGCTGGCACCTGGTCCAATGCACACAGCTTCGTCACAGAAGCGTAAGTGCATTAGGTCTTTGTCGGCATCGGAATAAATCCCTACGGTTTTAATTCCTAAAGTTTTGCAAGCGCGGGTGATGCGGAGCGCAATCTCACCACGGTTTGCAATTAAAACTTTTTGCAACATTGTGATTCCCCGTGGTCTTAAGCGCGATAGCGGAATAATGGTTGACCGAATTGGATCACTTCGCCATTTTTAACCAAAATTTCTTCAATTACACCGCTTTGAGTTGCTTCAATTGGGTTCATGATTTTCATTGCTTCGATGATACCGAGTGTTTCACCAGCAGATACAGTTTGACCAACTTTCACAAATGGTGCTTCACCTGGATTTGGCGCAGCATAGAACACACCAACCATAGGAGACGGCTCAACAGCACCACGTGGTGAACGAGGTGCAGCAGGCGCAGCGGCAGGAGCAGCCATAGCAGGCGCAGCGGCAGCAACTACTGGATTGCGACGAGTTAGAGCAATCGATTGATCGCCTTCTTTAACTTCAATCGCCTGTAAGTCAGATTCAATCATCAAATCGATGAGTTTCTTGATTTTACGGATATCCATGAACAGTATTCCTAATTAAGATTGAGAAGTTGGTTGAATTTTTTCGATGGCGAAGTCTAGTGCTGCGGCATAGCCTTTTGCACCTAAACCACAAATAACGCCAACGGCTTTATCAGATAGATAGGAGTGATGTCTAAATGCTTCGCGAGCGTGGACATTTGATAGATGTACTTCGATAAACGGAATGGCTACACCAAGAAGGGCATCACGCACAGCAACCGAAGTATGTGTTAGGGCTGCTGGGTTAATAATGATGAATTGAACGCCTTCTTGTTGCGCTTGATGAATTCGGTCGACGACAGCGCCTTCCCAATTACTTTGGAAAGTGTCGAGAGAAATGGAAGCGTTTTGAGCCTGTGAAATCAGTTTTTGGTTGATATCATCGAGTGTTAGATAGCCATAAACTTCGGGTTCACGTTTTCCCAGTAAGTTGAGATTCGGTCCATGAATGACCAAAATGGTCGAGCTCATTTAGCCTGCTCCAATAAAAAGTTGCAAATTTACTTTGCAAGATACCTGCAAAGTTTGCTCATTATGGCATAAAATCCCACATTTTTTTTATAATTTCTTTGAATTGACGTGAAAAGCATGTGCCGAGAATGGGCTATATAATGCGAACTTTGCAGAGAATTGGCAATGTTAAAAGATTACATTTTTATCATTATATTGTAGGACATCATTTTAAACCCAATTGGCTAAAACTGTTGATATCTTTTGTGTAAACTTGCTTTATCATGGTGCGTACGTTTAGTAATAACCAGTGCGAATGATCTAAAAGGTGTGCTGATTTGTGTATCCGCCTTATAGGTCGTCAGTTGAACAGCCTACGCAAGCATAGTCGTAAAGATGGTATTTATACAGCGATTTAAAAAATTCTAAGGTTTAACTTATTTCGAGTGTAAAGGAATCTAAATTGCTCGCGGCATTCAATCGAGTTGTTTGAAATAATAAAGCTAATTTGTATGCTAAGTATATAAAAATTAAAAGATAGTTAATTTTTTATGGTTTATAAAGCATATTTCTAAATTAATAAAATGTTTTCATAAATGAGAGGGCTCAAGCTAGATATTTTGTTTGCCTCAGTGAATTGAATATTCTGTGGGAACATATCCTTGGAAGTAGGCAGCTTTAGATATGATGAACATTTATTGCGTAGCTACGTCATACTTTATAGACCTATATATAATCGTATTAACCATCCTGTGTATTTTCTAGTCAGTGTTTTGAATGTATGAAGCGTGCAAGGCATTGACGATTTCTTTCATAAATCATGTAAGTTTGGAAAATCGGGCATTTGTCTAAATTTGTACAGGTATTGGCAAAAGTTAAATCTGTGGTGATAAAGAAGTTTGCTGTTTGCATGCTGATTCTATTTTTTATTCGTCTATTTCTATGTTTTAGCGGTATATGTGTTGAATAAGTTTCCTTTCTTCTTGTTTATACTTTTAGGTGGAATCTACCGCATTGAGTCTTTTTCTATAAATGAATTGATAAAACAAGGCTCGAATGCTTTCGCACGGAAAAAATTTATCTATATAAGTGTAATTCACGGTAGAATGCCCGAAACCTATATGGCCTGAGAACAAACATGGCAAAACATACGCAAAATTCATCACCTTTGGCAGAACTGATTGCAGAACAAAAACTTTTATGTGAAGAAGTGGGTTCTGCATATGTAGAAGTGCAGGGCGATGATGTAATTGCTGTGGCTGTCCATACCTTAAATAAAGATCCAATAGTTGGTATTCGTAAGCCTGCAGAAGGTGATGAAAATGTCAGTTGGTATATTTATGGCGGCGAGCTTGAAGGCGCAGATAACTTTGAAACAATGACTGTGCGTAAACTGCAAGATGTTGTGCCTGAAGTGCTACCGTATTTAGCTTTGGATGTGGGCTATCGTTTTATGATCGATGCTGATGATTATGAAGATGTCTGGAAAGAAGGTGATGAGGCTTAATTTATGCATTCTCCATTGATGTATAAACCTTATGTCTTTATTTTTTCTGTGTTTACTGCTTCTGTAGCATATGCAAATGTGAATGAAGCGGTTACTCCACAACTGACTCAAGCTGAATATAATGCTCAGATACATACATATACTGAGCAAATTAATTCAACCAAAGCCATTTTAGATGACCCTACATCTACTGCAACGGGTCAGCAGCAAACTCAAGCTTTTTGTTTAAGATTGAATGCATATCGACAGATTTTAGAAATTTCTCAGCAAAACTCAGCTCTTGAAATGGCCAATCTAATGCGAGTGGCTTCACAGCACTACTTACAACAACAGCAACAGAGTATGCAGTCATCTGGCTTAAACGAAAGTGCATTTTGTTCGAGTCCTACAAAATAATTTAGGTTTAAATTTCTCTTCTAAAACTTTTGGGCTCTAGTCTAACTTTCTTTCATTTTGTTCTATTTTTCATAATTCGAAATGGTCTAATATTTCAAAATTATTACAGCATTATTCACTATAGGTGCAGTTTTTAATAATCTTAGAAATTGAAAATGCAGATTGTCAGGAAATGATATGAAATATGCTTAAAATAATAAGTCCATCACATTATTATGATCAGGTTAGAACGATTTATATGCAACAAACATCCCTGGTCCTGTTGCATAGGTCAGTACTAATACATCAACTTGTTGATGTCGTTCTCTTTTGGCCACTGAATAAGTGGCTATTTTTTTGTGAAAAATTAAATGCATAATTGGGTGATAAAGCCAATGTAGGTAACTTTTACATAATTCTTGATTTACTATCCACACACATTGATTCATATACGACATTCTTTTCGAGTAAGATAATCAAATGATTTAAGCACTTTGAATTTTTATCAATTTCTTCTCAGGATGACTGATGGATAAATAGACAAATATTGCGAGTATGATAAGATGATTGAACACATTATTTTTGATGTTTGAGGAGTTGTTTCCATGACAGCTTATACTTCAGTAATGAAAGCAAGCAAATATGAGGACGATATGATCCCGAGCCTTGCTATCCATGCATTTCGCCATGCTTTTGAACAAGCAAGTGCATCATCCACTGTGGTTTATGTAAAAGGTCTACAACTGGTTCAACGTCTGCAAAATGGTCAAGAAGTACAAATAAAAGATGTATCAGCAGACTTCGTACAAGTGGATGATCTACCTAAAATTTTAAAACGTAAAAAGAAAATAGAGGAAATTGTTTAATACATGCCTCCACAGCCTCGCATTAGAATGTTCGCGGGTCCAAATGGTTCAGGTAAAAGCACAGTTAAAGAATATTTATTGCCCCATCATATTGGGGCATATTTAAACGCGGATGAACTTGAAGCTCAACTGAAACATTCACACCGGCTCAATTTGTTGGATTATCATCCCGCTTTAAAATCAGAAGCATTAATTAACTTTCTCGATACGAAAAAACGTCCCGCTGATGGAGACTTTATTCCGCTATTAGCACGTAAACCTCAGATATTAGATCCCTGGAAAATTGAATTTCATCCAGACCAGATTGACTCGTATCTTTGTGCAAGAATTATTGATTACATCCGTTTGCAGTTTTTAGAGTTAAAAATTAGTTTTACCTTTGAAACGGTGATGTCCCATATTTCAAAGGTGGAGTTTCTACGCGAAGCAAAAAGAAAAGGCTTTCGAACCTATCTGTATTATGTTTCCACTATTGATCCTGTTATCAATATTTCACGTGTTCAGTACCGAGTGAAAACGGGTGGACATGGTGTTCCAGAACAAAAAATTCGCGAACGTTATTATCGAAGTATGGATTTGTTAATGCAGGCGGTAGAAGCAACGGATCGTAGTTATTTATTTGATAACTCTGCCGATGGACAGCATGCTTCTTTCATTGCGGAAATTGAACAAGCTGAAATTTTAAAGATGAATTCAGGTATTCAGCGTTTACCTTGGTGGTTTGTAGATAAGGTGCTTAAAGAGTTTGAACCAAATTAATATCAACTGAACGTAATAGAAAACAACATAACAGGCTGAACTTATGCAGAATAATGACTATGAATTACAACAACATTCAAACTCATCTCCATTAGATCAAACTCATCTTGATCAAGCCATTGAGCAGCAAGCTGAACAAGAACAGCAAAAAAATAGTACATCATCTGATCCTTTATCTTCTCTAGATTTGACCGACTTAGCTGAAATTGGTTCGAATATTATAGAATTGGGTTCAGATGCTTTAACGTGGGTGAGCGATGCACTCAGCGATATCAGTATTGATCTATAAACTATCTATTATTTCAATTAACTTCATAATAAACAGCCTTTATTGAAAAATCTCCGAGGATATATTTCGTGATTTTTCAAGTTTATAAATTATTTCTAAATAAATTAATCAAACACTCTTGAAACGTTGAATTTTTCAATCAGGAAAAGGCAAGTCAGAACGAATATTTCGGTTGGAGAGCTTGCATCTTTTTTTAAATAACATATTATAAAAACATATATTGTTTTTGTGGCTGATGAATATGCATCCATTTCTAACCGCTTTTCTCGGCGGGACCTTATTGGGCCTAGCCGCAGTTGGCTACCTATACGTACATGGTCGAATCGCCGGTATCAGTGGTTTAATTGCGCAAATGTTGAATCCTCAAACGATTTTAAAAACACCTGCGATATGGTTTTTAGCGGGACTTTTTATTGTGCCTTTTATCTACGGGAAAATGACCTCTGTGACAATTGAACTGGATGCAAGCCCATGGATGATGATCATTGCCGGGGTATTGGTTGGATTCGGAACGCGATTAGGTTCCGGTTGTACAAGCGGACATGGCATTTGCGGTATTAGTCGTCTTTCTAAGCGTTCATTCGTTGCAACTGCTAGTTTTATGTTGGCAGGGATTATCACAGTTTATGTAATGAGACATGTAATCGGAGCTTAATGATGAAAAATATATTGGCTTTTATTTTTGGTGGAATTTTCTCATTAGGTTTAATGATTTCTGGCATGTCTAATCCAGAAAAGGTCTTAAGTTTCCTTGATATAACAGGGCAGTGGGATGCGAGTTTAGCTTTTGTGATGATGGGAGCCATTGCAGTTGCATTTATTCCATTTCAAATGGCCGTTCGTCAATCAAAACCGACAACCTTTGATGGGACGGCGATTGAATTACCGAGTAATAATCAAATTGATGCAAAACTCATCATGGGGAGTGTTATCTTTGGAATAGGTTGGGGAATTGCAGGAATCTGTCCGGCACCAGCCTTTACTTTGATTGGACTTGGCTACTATCAAGCAATTTATTTTGTTGTGGCGATGTTTGCAGGCGTCTATCTACATCGAAAATTTGCGGGAGTAAATTAATGTCAAAGCGTGCACAGGTACAACCTTTTTTTGATGAAAATACCAATACATTCAGTTATGTGGTATCTGATCTACAAACAAAACGATGTGCGATTATAGACAGTGTATTGGATTATGATGCTGCTTCTGCAACTACTCAAACGAAGCATGCAGATTTGATTATTCGTTATATCCAAGAAAATAGCCTAAGCGTAGAATGGATTTTAGAAACGCATGTGCACGCAGATCACTTAACGGCATCACAATATTTAAAACAGGTTCTTGGTGGCAAAATTGCGATGAGCCATAACATCAAGATTGTGCAGGAAACATTCAGTGCCATTTATAATTTTGATGTGAAATATTTTAATTCACATCAGTCTTTTGATTATTTATTTGCAGATCATGAAGCATTTAAAATCGGCGAGTTAAATGCGTATAACATTCCAACGCCTGGACACACACCTGCTTGTCTGAGCTATGTGGTTGGTGATGATGCTGTGTTTGTCGGTGATACCTTATTTATGCCTGATTATGGCACAGCACGCTGTGATTTTCCCAAGGGCAGTGCAGCAGTATTATTCGATTCAGTACAAAAGATTTATCAGTTAGCACCTGAAATGCGCTTGTTTTTATGCCATGACTATTTACCAGAAAATCGGTCAGAATACTGCTGTGAAAGCAGTGTACATGCACAAAAGGAGCAGAATATTCATATTCACGTTGGTACGAAAAAAGAAGATTTTGTCACAATGCGAACTCAGCGTGATGCAAATTTGGCTATGCCAAAACTGATTTTACCTGCAATACAAATCAATATGGATGCAGGTAAATTTCCAAAACCAGAAGGGAATGGTATTCGCTATTTAAAAATTCCTTTTAATCACTTTAAATCTGCAAATTAAAGACAAAGATCTTTTAGGTTGATTGCGGTTGGCTATTTCATTTATGAAATAGCCTAAGCAAGTTAAATCATATACCACATACAAATAGCCTAAGTAAGACTAATAGTTTTTAACTGTCATTTGATTTCATTCCGTCAACTAGGCATCATAATATCAACATACCAAAGTATTCAAAAATGATCCTAAATTACGAATATCATCAAAAATTAGAAGGCGAAACGCATCCACTAGTCTTTATTCACGGTTTATTTGGCAGCCTGAGCAACTTAGGGATGCTTGCCAGAGCTTTTCAAAATTCACATTCTGTCATTCAGCTTGATTTACGAAATCATGGTAAATCACCTCAAAGTACAGAAATGAATTATCGTGAGATGGCAAACGATGTACTTGAGACATTAGATGTAATTGGTATCGATAAGTTTTCAGTGATTGGCCATTCCATGGGAGGCAAGGTCGCAATGCAATTGGCTTTAAATTCAGAACGGGTAGAGCAACTTGTTGTATTGGATATCGCGCCCTTTGCATATCAAGAACGTCATCATGATGAAATATTTAAAGCTTTGATAGCTGTACAAAATGCGCAAATTCAATCTAGACAGCAAGCGGTTGAAATTATGCGTGAGTATATTCATTCTGATATGGTTATACAGTTTCTACTCAAATCGTTTAGTAAAGGACAATGGTTGTTTAATGTAGATGCGTTGTATAAACAGTATGACCAGATTATTGGTTGGGAAAGTATCGGAAATACTTGGCAACAACCTGTATTGTTCATCAAAGGTGGAGAGTCACCTTATATTTCAAACACGGAACATACTAAGGCTATAGAACACCAATTTCCACATGCGAAAATTGTAGAAATAGAAGGTGCAGGCCATTGGTTACATGCAGAAAAAACAACTGACGTTTTAGAGCAAATACAAAATTATTTAAATTAATACGGTGTGCCTTCAATTATATTTTGCAGGCACAACATCGAAATTACTCAATCGAAATATTATTGGCTTGAAGCTGACCTTCAGAGGTAAGTAGTGCCGCCATCTCTGCAGTTTTTTTCAGGCCTGGCATACGATATTCAGTATGACCATAATCTTGAATAGATTTCCAGCGTCCACCCCATGTTAAACCGACAGACTCAGCGGCTTGACCATAAAGTTGATAACCACGCATAGCCCAAGGATCTCGTTCAGTAATGACCACTTTGCCATTGCGTTTAAAGGCGACATCAGCTGCTAAACCAAACTGATGATAACTTTGGAAACCACGGGCACGAGTGGTATTTTTATTGGTGGCTAAATTATTTTGACGTTCAGGACTACGATAACCTTCAAGCAAAACCATTTCATAACCATGCTGTTCACGCATAATTTTAAATACCATCAATAAGCGCTGCTTATAACGAGGGTTCATTTTATGCCATTTACGATCTGCTGAAGGCACATCTGTAGAATATGAATGCGTATGGATATCTTGAACTTCTGGATTGAAACTTGAGGCCATAACAGATGGCTGCTCAATCATTGCTGCTTCTTCAGCGATCGCTTCTTGAACAAGATATTCTTCAACCTCAGGAGGCGCATCTAAAACCTGTCCATCAAGCATGGCGTAAATTTGTGGGTCGACTTTACGCAAATAATCAGCTTCCACTTTACTTGCAGTAATCGGGCGAGTAAAAGCAAATAATAAAATACTGGCAAACAGTAAGAAGCCTGCAAATAAAATCCACCATTGTTGTAAATGCCAGTGTGATTGAATTTGTTGTGGTGCTGCTGCATAGTTCAGTTCATAAGCAAAATTTTTGGCGTGCTGAATTCTTTTTTTACTTTGTGGAATGATTTGAAAGAAAAAATCCTGAACTTTAATTCTGAGTTCATAAGAAAAACAAAGCACTGTCACCAGTGCTAAGACAAAGAAACAACTAACCAAAAAGATGATCATGGGGAAACTGTAGCGCTCACAGTCGCATTAGCAGTGTTTGTTGTAGCAACCACTTTCGGACGTTTGGTTTCGGAAATTTGCGTTCCGCCCATCGGCTCTTCAAAGTGCTCATCTTCTTTTGCTGCTTTCGTAGATGGCTCTGTAGGCTTGGTCACCTTGGCCGTTGTTGGCGAAGCTTTTGGTTTCGCTATAGTATTTGGAATATGTGATTTAACGGTTGTTGTAGCAGCTACAACAGGGCGCTGCGGTTGGGTAATTTCAAAAGGTGAACGGTTATTCGCCACAGCTTGAACAGGCTGAGTTGCCTTAGCCGTGTTACCATGATTGAAAGCAGTAGCTAAATCATTCGAATATAAGTCATTATCCGGATCTTTTTCTTCAGTTGCATGAACGGTTTGCTGCGCTTTTTCAGCTGAAGCTTGCTCATTTTCGTTTTGACGAGGTACAGCGGATGCCTCAGTTTCAGCTTTATCTTCAGTTGGGGCAGAAGTAGTCATTTCTGCATTTGTAGGCTGATCGTCAGAATTTAGATAAAAATATCCCAGGCCAACAACAATAATCACCGCTGCACCAACAAGAAAGCCGATAGCAGCATGAGCTAAAGGCGGTAAATTATTTTTTTGAGTCGACTGTAAAATTCTAACGTTATTCGATTTTTCGTTTGCCATGGTGTCTAAGTCTTATGGTAAATGAATGGTGATATAAGCCTGTTCCGATGGGGCAGTTATGACGTTTTGATATTGTGATAACGCCTGATTATTTTGGCTAGATAACATATATCTCAGTCCACCAAATGCTAATACAGCAAACAATGCCCAAAAGATAATGATCCAAAAAAATGGTAATTCACGGTGAATAATGTTTTTAATTTGATCCGGCAGTGCCGCGAAAGGCGAAAACGCCTTTTTACCTTTCATATAATCAATTTCATCACCGACACGTGCAACGAGTGAATTGAGCATTTCAATCGATTCAAGTCGGTATTTACCATGAAAACCAAGGAGCATGCAGTAATGATAAACTTCAAGTGCTGCTAAACGATCTTTATTCTTAGAACGAATTTGCTCTAAATTTTCAAAAAAGCGGTAACCCGCAAGCTGTGAACCAAAAAGACTTAATTGCAATGGATTCATCATCCAATTGTTTTGTAAATCAAAAAAGCGTGCATCTTGTTGGGTGACAATGGTTTCATCTAATAAAGCGCAATAGGCATATTTTGCGTCCGTGATATCTTCATTGCTGAATTGAAGCTTACGGGCTTGGCTTTCAAATCGGTTTAATAGATCCATAATTTTTGTCCTGAAACTTTCAGGGCTGGATGGAACATATTGATTTTTGAGTAAGAAAACAATGTAAAACCCATCATGCAGTAGATCAACTAAATTAGTTGAACTGTTGATTTTCGGTTCAGCACTTGGTTTTGAAGAGCCTAATCCTATTTGACCGTCGTCAAAAAGTGAAGGGGCATTATTTGAAATATTCATGATTGCTCCTTAACCATTCATCACAGCAATAAGTTCAATCGAGATATCTTGGAAGCCAGCTGGTATGTAAACGCAGATGGATTCAGAATCAAGCATACGTTGATACAAATCATTATTTGGCTCAACTTCAAAATAACTCACACCTGAACGTACCGGAATTGCTGTTGGCACTTGCATCATATGTTGCAATGGCACAGCCGGTAATGCCGCCATGACACGCTGTTCAACATCAACGGTATTACCGACTTTAAAGCGCAGCGGTACATAAGAAATAATGTCATGTGTAGGCATCACACTACTTGAAACAGCTAAATACAGGCGAGAATCGCGAGTAATTTTGTCACTTTCAAGGCTGCCCACCCAGTAGGATTGACGCGTTTCTTTCAAGTTAATACTGATATATCGATTTGAAATAATCGTATCGAGCAACTCACGTAAAATCACATCTAATTGAGCAAAACTTTCTTGCAAATTATGATGTTGATACTGTGGGAGTTGATCTACTTCATAAGCTGTAGAGAAGGTGAGTAAAGAACCTGTCAGACGTAATAATTCAAAATATAAACGTTCAGGATGAATCAGTGGATATTGCAATAAATGGTTCAGGGTTGCATGCGCAGTATTTAGCGCATTAACCAACCAAAATGACACGATATCACCTGAACGGAATTCAATTAACTTTTGTTCGTTTTCACGATTATTCGATTGAATGGTTTTTATTTTAGCTTTGATAATATTTAGCGTTCGTTTAAGCCCCGTAATCAGCGAATCACACGAACTAATATGTAATATTGGTGGGATAAATTGATAATCTAAAACAAAATTACCAGAACTTTGGCGCTTGATTCGGCCAATAGGCATGTAAAGGAAACCATCAAGATTATGCTGTGGTTCTTGACCTAATTCAAAGATTTTAAACTCTGCACGGCGGCGTAATAAAGTGATTTCAGCAGCCGTCGCATCTGTAAACAAATCATGAGTTTCAGTCAAATGTGAATGATAGCGACTCGATTGGGTATTTTCTTCAAAATTGACGTTTCGTTTATTCGGTTGAACGATCGGTAATGCTAAATAAATTTGCATTTCACCACGTAAATTTAATGAATCAAGTAGTACAGGCTCAGGTAATAAATCTTGTGCAGGTGCTTGATAAATCTCGCCATCTTGCCAAATCATTTCGACTTTATTCAAAGCCAAAATATTGGTACTGAGTTGTGATTCATCAAAAATTAAACTTTGAATACCATAAGCGAACGGTATCGTTGCGCGAACCGTATGGTTTAAACGCTGTTCATGATAAGCATCTTGTAATTGAAAGTGTTGTGGGCGTAAAAATAATCCTTCACCCCATAAAATTTTTTCTGCTTTAAACATTGTTTTTACCAGTCGCTATTCGATTCATTGCTTTGTTGCTGAACACCTAACATTTCTTGTACAGCTTCAAGAGGGTTTTCATCCTTAATCACATGAGTTAACCATTCATGCAGTGGCATTTGTGACCATTTAATGGTCTTTTGCAGCATATAACTGACAGGGCTATGCGGCTCATTCACTTGGAAATAGTCCGCAATATCTTGCAAGACTTTCATGGCTTGTTCACGGTTTTCAAGATGATTTTGCACTTGAGGTTTAAATTGCTGCGTATGCTGTTGTTGTATTATTTGCATATCATTCTGCACGGAAGTTACAGTGGAAAGTGTCTGGCTTTCAATTGGAGAATTTGATTGAACCTGTTCAGCGCTCGATGAATTGATAAAAGCATCTGCTTTATAGATTTTTTTTAAGCTCAAGTGAATCATTTCGATTTGAGAGTCAATGCCAGCAAAGCTTGGCGCATCTAAACCCATCAAATCATCAAGAGTCGTTTTTAAGTTTTCCCAATGGTTTAAAATATCTAAAAACTGTTGGTAATACTGGTATTGAATTGATTTTGACGTATTGAACAAGGCATGTTCAAACTGTTCCATACCATTAAAAGACTCTTCTTGATCATCATCTTCATGGTTGGATTTACGTCTTTGGTTTTGAACATGAAGTAGTCGATCATAGTCGGATAGGGAATACGCTGCCGCGCCATGAACGATTGAAACTGATTTAATTAATGTTGGGATTTGATTAATTATCCCTTGTAATAAACCTAGACGTTGATCAAGGTCATCATCTTCAATTTCAGGATGAAGTTGTAGCCAAAAGTCTTGCAAACTTTTTTGTGTAAGTTCAATCCCTTTGGCAATCCCTTCGAAACCATGAATGTGAGTCCACGCTTCAAGCAACCAACCATATAGGCGAATATCTTTTGTATGTTCGCGAAGTAGATCTGACGATTTTTGGTGCACAAAGCCCCAATCTGCCTGTTTTGGTTCTGCGATCCAGTCGCCTTGATCCAAGAGCGGGTCATCTTGTGTTTTAGCTTTTTTAATTGCATGAAAATCATTTGAAAATGAAAAATCACTACCGCAAGGTAAATCATCCGTAATCGGTTGCAATAAAGCGTCGAGCTCTAAACTCATATTCTACATCGTTCCTAACTTATGCTTCTAAGGTTTTAGTCTTTTTGCTGCTGCGTTTTTTCGCAGGTTTACTTTTAGGATCTAAAACATAAATAATTTCATCGTCTTTGACATCGATTTCAATGACTGATGGAATCTTTTGCTCGCTCATTGCCATGAGTAATTCAGTGGCTAAAGCAGGTAAGACCGTCGCATTTAAAATGTTATCGACATTACGTGCACCACTATCGACCTCAGTACAGCGACTTAATAATAATTCGACTAAATCATCGGTATAACGTGTTTGCGTACCATATTGTTTTTCAATACGCGCGGTGATTTTGCCTAATTTATGCTGAATAATGCGTACAAGCAGATCATCGTGTAAAGGGAAATACGGCACAATACGCATACGACCTAAAAATGCCGGCTTAAATTGTTTATACAATGCTGGTTTTAATACATCTAAAAGTTCTTCTGCTGACGGCCATTCTTCTACTGGCTGATTTAAACAAGCCTGCATAATGGCACTTGAGCCTGCATTTGAAGTCAATAAGATCGTGGTATTTTTAAAATCAATTACACGACCTTCGCCATCTTCCAAAGTACCTTTATCGAATACTTGGTAGAATAGCTCTTGAACATCGCTGTGTGCTTTTTCAATCTCATCGAGCAAAACCACACTATATGGATTTCGGCGAACTGCTTCTGTCAGTACGCCGCCTTGGCCATAACCGACATAGCCCGGAGGAGCACCTTTTAAAGACGACACGGTATGTGCTTCTTGATACTCAGACATGTTAATGGTGATTAAATGTGACTCACCACCATATAACTCGTTTGCTAACGCAAGTGCTGTTTCGGTTTTACCCACACCACTTGGGCCAACCAGCATGAAAACGCCTTGAGGTTTATTTGGATCTTCCAATTTTGCCTTAGAGGTTTTAATGCCTTGTACCAGTTGATGCAGTGCATAATCTTGACCCATCACACGTTGTTCTAACTGTGCTTCAAGCTTCAAAATTTGCTGAATTTCATCATTCACCATTTTACCAACAGGGATGCCGGTCCAGTCTGAAATGATTTCATTAATAATTTGAGCATTTACACGTTCAAAAACAAGCGGCGTTTGACCTTGTAAAGTTGCCAGTTGGTTACGAATATTGCTTAAAGTTTCAATATTTTCTGGTTTTTGCTCGGACTCTTGTTCAAGCGTTTTAATCTGTTGAACGATTTCGAGTTCTTTTTTCCACTGCGTTTCTGTCGACTGAATTTCTTGTTCAAGCGCGGATATTTGTGTTTTTACACTTTCAATGCGTTCGTGGTGAATAGGAATATTCTTATGTTCATTTTCAAGAATCGCCAATTCAAGCTTCAAATTATGTAATTGAGCATGAAGTTGATCCAATTTTACAGGTTGTGCATTTTGCGTTAACGCAACACGCGCAGAAGCCGTATCTAAGACACTAATCGCTTTATCAGGCAATTGACGGCCAGTGATATAACGGTGTGATGCATGGACTGCAGTAACGATAGCTTCATCGTCAATTTGTAAATTGAAATGTTTTGCCATCACGGGAATCATGGCACGCAGCATATCGATTGCGACTTCTTCAGTCGGTTCTTCAACCTGAATTACTTGGAAGCGTCGGCTTAATGCGGCATCTTTTTCAAAATACTGCTTATATTCAGCCCATGTGGTTGCGGCAATGGTTCTTAACTCACCACGTGCAAGCGCCGGTTTTAACAGGTTTGCAGCATCATTTTGACCTGCTTGACCACCCGCACCAATCAACGTGTGTGCTTCATCAATAAATAAAATGATTGGATGTGCAGAGGCTTGAACTTCATGAATGACTTGTTTTAAGCGATTTTCGAATTCACCTTTAACACTGGCGCCCGCTTGTAGCAAGCCCATATCTAAAGTATGAATGCTGACATTTTTTAAAGCATCTGGAACTTGGTTGGTTGCGATTTTTAATGCCAGACCTTCAACAACGGCCGTTTTACCAACACCAGGCTCACCCGTTAAAATCGGATTGTTTTGACGACGACGCATCAAAATATCTAGCATTAGGCGGATTTCAAACTCACGACCAATCACAGGATCAATGTCACCATTTTTAGCTTTTTCAGTAAGATTAATGGTGTATTGGTCTAGAGCTGGTGTTTTAACTGGCGTAGTTGCATTCGTTTGTGCTGCTGATTTTTCATCTGGTGATGCAGTTGCTAAATCTTCATTTTCAATGCTCTTTAGGCAAAGATCTAAAAATTTATGTTTAATCGTATCGATAGGTAATAAATCGAAAAGAGAAGAAGCTCTTGCTGCAATTTGGTATAAATCTGGCGCGGTAAGGAGCGCAACAAGTAAATGACCACTACGAATTTGTGGATCTTGTTCAGCAGATGCTAATAACCAAGCTTGTTCAAGTAAGCGCACAATGGATTGGGCAAAAATAGGAGTGCGCGTATTTCCTTTTGGAAGTTGAGCAATACTTTCTTTGAGGTCATCTGCCAAACCATCTGCAGAAACTTTGTATTTTTCTAAGAGTATTTGAAGGTCATTTTTATTGTTATAGGTTAATAGTTCGAGTAAAAAATGTTCAATTTCGATTTCGTAATTTTGTTGTGAAATACATGTATTGGCTGACTTTTCGAGTGAAATGCGGGCGTGAGGTGAAAGTTTAGTAATTAAAACTTTTAAATTATTCATAAATAACTCATCAAATTTAGAATCCACAGTACGAAATTTTACAAGTTTGACTGTGATCTCTTTTTTCTTGCTATAAAAATAAAAACTTTAAAATCAACACCTTATATATTATTAGTGTCTTGCTTTAGGCGATATAATACAGACTAAATAAAAAAAGGAAAAAGATTTTTTTATAAAATGAAACAAAAAAAAACAAATAGTCGACAAACTTTGGAGTATTTGGCACATTTTTGTATTGACTCTATGTGCTTATTTTTTGTTAAATCTGCAGCATATTTTTAATTTTGATAAATGAAGAGAAAACCCACGGGAAAATAAGTGGTGATTTCTCCACATAAATTAAGTTTTAGCACGTAGAAATACAGAGGCAATTTTGAATAAATTTAGTGTTTTATTACCTATAATTTTAGCAGCCAGTTTAACACAAACCGTTTTTGCAAAAGATAAAGCGGCATCTGTGAAAAAATCCTGTTTAAAGGATTATCCACTGGCAGTAGGTGATACAGATCCAGAGATTATTGGTTTTTATAATCAGTTATGCGACAAAAAAAATAAGAAAAATGAGAACTTAAAAAATGAAATTTTTGTAGATATTGCCAAAAAATATCAAGCTAATGGTTACAATTTAAAAGCATTGCAAGCGGTCAATCTGCTGCGAGAAAAGAACTATCAGTCGCCTGAACTTACTGATGTCACTTTTTTAGCAGGTATCGCTATTTCTTATAATGCGCTGAATCATATGCGGAGTAATGAAAATCGTACTCTAGATGAACAGACCTATTCTCCTGCCAAAGTGTTGTCGGATAATATTCGTTATATTCAGCCGACGATTGATAAATCTACGTCTGCTGCAGCAGATGTTCGTGAAAAAAGTACAGAATCTTCGAGCAATGTGAAATCTAAACAGACAACACCAGCTAAAAAACGAACCAATACAGCGTCTACCAAGTCTAAACAAACGACTACAGCAGCAAGCAAAAAGAAAACTACCACGACAGCAAAAACGCAGACTACAGCGAAAAAACCTGCTGCCAGTGGTTCACCTTTCGATACATTAAAAAATAAATAACAAGGAAAAGCACTCATGGCAAAACGTGAAAGTGTACAGAAAAAACTTCAACGAATTCGTCCTCCTCGTGTTCAATTGACTTACGATGTTGAAGTTGGCGACGGTAAAGAAATTAAAGAATTACCATTCGTTGTAGGGGTGTTAGGTGATTTCTCAGCGGCATCTGAAGTAGAGAAAACCAAATTAAAAGACAAGAAATTCATTAATGTTGATTTAGATAATATTGATGAGGTAATGGAGTCTTTAGCGCCACGTGCTAATTTTCAAGTTGAGAATACCTTGACTGAAGACGGTGGAAAAATGTCGGTAGATCTTACATTTAAGAGCATGGCCGATTTCACTCCAGAGCAAGTTGTACAACAGGTTGATCCATTACAAAAGTTAGTTGCTGCACGTGAGCGTCTGTCTGACTTGCGTAATAAAATTTCAAATAATGAACGCTTAGAAGATTTACTGGATGAAGTGTTACATAACACTGATCAAATTCGTAAGTTGAGCGTGGAGGCAGAAAATGAGTAATTTTAATACTGCAACTGCTGCAAACCTTGAAGCAACCGAAGAATATTCACTTTTAGATTCAATTGTCGAACAAAGTCGTATCGCGCGTACAGATCAAGAACATGATCGTGCAAAAAGTTTGATTGGTGAACTTGCCAAAGAAGTCATGGCAGGTACCATCACCGTTTCGGACAATATGACTTTATCAATTGATAAGCGTATTGCTGAAATTGATGCGTTGATTTCATCTCAGTTAAGTAAAATCATGCACCATGCTGAATTTCAAAAAATTGAATCGACATGGCGTGGTTTGTATTATTTCTGCCAAGAAACACCTTCAAACTCTTTAACAAAAATTCGTATGTTAAATACGACGAAAAAAGAATTGATTAAAGATTTCCAAGGTGCGACCGATTTTGACCAAAGCACATTGTTCAAAAAAATCTATGAAGAAGAATATGGATCATTCGGTGGTGCGCCTTATGCAACATTGATTGGTGACTTTGAGTTTGACCGTACTCCATCTGATATGTATTTGCTTGAGCAAATTTCACATGTCGCTGCGGCTGCACACGCACCGTTTATTTCGGCTGCAAGCCCGAATATGTTGGGTCTAGAATCTTTTACTGATATTGATCGTCCACGCGATGTGTCTAAAATCTTTGAAACAGCAGAATATGTACAATGGCGTTCATTCCGTGAAAGTGATGATGCACGTTATGTTGCGTTGACAATGCCACGTGTATTGGGTCGTTTGCCATATGATCCAAAAGAAGGCATTGCCACTGAAGGATTTAACTTCGTTGAAGAAGTTTCAGGTGAAAATCATAATGAATATTTATGGATGAACGCGGCTTATGCCTTTGGTACGCGTTTAACCAATGCTTTTGATATGCATGGTTGGTGTGCTGCGATTCGTGGTGTAGAAGGTGGTGGTTTAGTTGAAGGCTTGCCTGTCCATACGTTCAAAACCAATGATGGCGAAGTGGTCTTTAAATGTCCAACTGAAATTGCCATTACTGACCGTCGTGAAAAAGAACTGAGTGACCTTGGTTTTATTCCGTTGGTACACTGCAAAAATACGGATTATGCAGCATTTTTCGGTGCGCAATCGACGCAAAAACCTAAAAAATATGATAGCGATACAGCAAATGCCAACTCTGCATTGTCTAGCCAGATCCAATACATCATGGCAGTTTCACGTATTGCACATTATTTAAAAGCAATGATGCGTGACAAAGTGGGTAGTTTTGCATCAGCGGGTAATGTTGAGACCTTCTTAAATGAATGGTTATCGCAATATGTATTACTTGATGATGGTGCATCTCAAGAAGCTAAAGCTCAGTATCCATTGCGTGAAGCTTCTGTAAAAGTTGTAGAAAATCCAGCTTTGCCTGGTCACTACAAATCTGTGGTTTTCTTAAGACCACATTTCCAGTTGGATGAGTTGTCTGTTTCATTACGACTTGTGACCGAGTTACCTCAGTCCTCAAATTAATTTGGGTCAACACTATAATAACTTTAAATAAATAGGTATTCAGAACAATGAAAGATATATACATTCAATTTCGTGGTAAGTACAAAGTAGACGGCGAATCTCGTGATGCAGAGCACAAGAGTTGGTTAGAAGTAAACTCTTGGACGCATAACATCCGTCAACCTAAATCTGCGACTTCTTCAAGCGTGGGTGGTCACACTGCAGAACGTGTAGAACATTCTGATATGGTGTTTGTTAAAGATTTAGACGCGACAAGCCCTAAACTTTGGGAAGCATGTTCAGCAGGTTATACATTTGATGAAGTTCAAATTGATTTCTACCGTGCGAATGGCGACAAACGTATTAAATATCTTCAAATCAAACTGAAACATGTGTTGGTTTCTAGCGTGACACCAACTGTAAATGATGAAGGTGTTCCACACGAATCATTTGGTTTGAAATATGCTGCAGTAGAGTGGACATATAACCAACAAGATATTAACGGTACTGCGAAAGGTGCTGTTACTAAGAAGTGGTCATTATCTAACAACACTGCTTCATACGTAGCGTAATAGATGGATTCAGATAGAGGCTAACTTGGGTAGCCTCTATTTTCATTTTTTTAAATATTTATAAGAAGATATGAATCTCGATCAGCTTTATCCTTATGGTTTTAGAACGACATTATTTGACCGCTTATTACCAGCAGATGCTCAACAGACTCAAGGTCTGTCTTTGCAAGAACTTCGTGAATCTGTTGCTTCCGATTTAGAGGATCTCCTCAATAGTCGTGTGGCAAAATTAGATGAACTGATTGATGACTTTCCATTAGCAAAAAAGTCTATTTTGCAATTTGGCATTATCGATTTTGTGGGCTTATCGACAGCAAATCCATCGGATCGCGACAAAATTTGCCAGTCAATTGAGCAATCGATTGCTGCACATGAACCGCGTTTAAAACAGATTCGCGTCGAAATGCTCATGGATGGCCATAATATGGGGGCACTATGTTTAAGTATTCAGGCATATTTAAATATTCATCCTTTATACGAACCAGTTATTTTTGATGCCTTATTAAAACCAACAACACAACAATATGTTATTTCTCCAAGAGCTTAATGAAGTGGGTTATCTGTGATTGAAGAGCTGTTACCGTATTACGAAAAACAACTACAGGAATTTGGACAACAGTCCCGTGAGTTTGCCAGTAAATACCCCAAAATCGCCCAGCGTTTGTCTTTAAACCAAGAACAAATAGATGACCCGCATATTGAGCGTTTAATTCAAGCATTTTCTCTAATTTCTGCACGGATTGATAAAAAACTTGCAGATAGTTATGACGTTTTTACCCGATCAATTTTTGAGGTGATGTTTCCTCAATATTTAAAACCATTTCCTGCATGTTCTGTGGTGAGCTTCGAAGATATAAATAAAATTAAGCAATTAACAGATCGACACGTTATTCCAAAGGCGACCAGTCTAAAAGCCAAAAGTACGCGTGGTGTTCAATGTGAATATCAGACGGTACAAGAAGTCACTTTATTACCGATTCAATTAAAACAGCTCAATTTCAAAACTCATCCATCGGCACATATGCATTTAAATCAAAATGCTACATTGAGCTTAGGATTTGAAATTTTTTCGAATAAGCACGCTTTACTCAAAAATGAAACTTTGCCGATATTTTTAGACGCTATTTCTAATTTTCCTTTACAGGTTTTAGATAGTATTTTTAAATCGACTACGAGTTTTTCGATTCGTGTGGGGCAGCACATTTTTGATATTGCCAATCCATTTGAAATTATGGGCTTTGATGAAGTTCAAAGTGTTCTACCTATCGATCAGCATACGCATCATGCATATCGTTTATTGATGGAATATTTTTGTGTTCCTGAAAAATTCAATTTTTTAAATCTAAATTTAGATTTCATTAAGTTTTTAAGTTTAGAACACAGTGAATTTGATGTTCAAATGCACTTTAAGCTTAATTTAAACGATCAAGCGGCAATTCGAAATTATTCTGAATTAAATGCTGCAAATTTTAAATTGTTTGCTACACCAATCGTTAATCTCTTCAATAAACAAGCAGAGCCGCAAAAGATTAATCATAAGCGAATGGAATATCCATTGGTGACAGATGCGCACCATCCTGAATATTTTCAAGCCTATAGCATTTTAAAAATGAACATGGTGCGTGAAAAAAGTAACCAAGATGAAGTGTATTATCCTGTACTGCCTTTTTTTGCAATGAGTCATTATCATCAAGATAAAATTCAGTTTTTTTATAGTTTAAATCCGCAGCAGATGAAGAATAAACATCAGGAATTAAACTATTCAATCATATCTCGTGCTTTAGATCCGCATAGCACTCAGTCTGATTTTATTAGTACGGAACTACTATGTAGTAATCGTGAGTTACCTTACGAAAGTTATAATAAAGATCAGAATGCATTAACACTGAATGATAGTAATTTGGCACGTCGTGCTCTGATGCTCAAACGTCCGTCGATTCCATATTATTTTGAACAAAATAAACAAGAACAGTGGCGAGTGATTTCACATTTATCTTTGAATAATATGTCTTTAATGAAAGGCGATGCGGTCTCTCATATTAAAGAACTTTTGGAATTGTATAATTTACCTAAATCAAAAGAAAACCAAATTATTATCGACTCCATAAAAAATATTCAGTTTTCTACCACGCAGAAACTTGTGGATAGTAAACCATTTCCATTATTTGTCAGAGGCTTAAAAGTACAGCTCGATATCGATGCGGATATATTTAGAGGGCATAGCCTGTATATATTTAGTCAATTGCTAGCACATATCTTTAATTTAAAAGTCAATATGAACAGCTTTGTCGATGTCTCGGTTTTTGATGCAAATAGTCAACAGGAGTTATACCAATGCGTGCAGAACGTTGGTGGCAAGAAAGCTCTGTAATTGACGGACTTTTCCAAGAACCGAAAGCCTACGAGTTTGTTCAAGCTACTCGTTTGTTAAGACATGCACCTTATGGAGTAGCTCAAGTCCATTGGGCAAATGACTTTGAGTTTAATAGTTCACTTAATTTGAACTTCCCGAACACTGAAATTGAAAGTTTAGAGTTCAACGATGAGAAAGTTGAACTGACAAATTTAATGGTGGGTTTAACGGGTATTCAAGGTGCATTACCTTATAGCTATACCAATAAGATTAAGCTCAGCGGGCGACATCAGCGACACGAAACACAAAAGTTTTTAGGGCTGTTTAATCATAAATTAACAGCACATTATGTTGATGCCAGTTTAAATTATCATTTACCTATTCGTTATGAAATCGAGCAGGATAATCACTATCTTGATATTTTACATGCATTAAATGGTTATATCCGTAGCCAGCATGATCAGCCTGATTTAGATGATTATTTTGCAGAGTTTTCAGGTTTAATGCAGGGACAAAACAATACAGCGTATGCATTAAAAACCATGCTGAACTGTATCTTTAAGCAGAATTTTGATATTCGAGAATTTATCCCTGAAACTTTTGTATTTGAAGAAGATCAGAGAACATGTTTAGGTGGATCTCAGCCGAGCTTATTGGGGCTGAATACTTTTTGTGGTGAGAAGATTCAACAGATTGACGAAAAAATTGAAATCGTGATTGGACCTTTAAATCATGAAGATTATTTAACATTTTTACCGAATCAGGCACGCAGCCTAAAATTAAAACAAATGATTCAAACTTGGTGCAGTCCAACATTAATGGTGGATGTGCGCTTAATTTTACAAAAAGAAGAAATAAAACCGGTGTGTTTAAATTCTTTGAGCGGAATTGGTTTAGCTCAGGGAGCATTTTTACAGCCGAATAAACAGGTCGATAATACAGAAACCTGTTATGCCTTAATGGGGAATTTATAATAATGCTGAAATTAATAATTGGTACCTTTAGTACGCTTTTTGTTTTGTGTACTGCTTTCGTGATTTTTTACTGGCGAGATACAGGCTATGACCCGACAGCTTTTGACCTGGTCACCTATTTTCTAATTCTTCCTGTCGCTTTATGTGCAATTATTTTGTCGCCTTATTTGATTTATAAGGGCATTCAACATCAAAAAGAAAAAAAATTTGAAGCTGAAAAACGTGCAGAAGAACAAGCTGAGCAACAACAACTTGAGGCCATTGAACAAGCAAAACCGAAGCCTGTCGATGTACAGCAATTTCGTTTAAATGTTTATTCTTCAGCGGCTTGGCATAGTTTTGGTGAAAATGAACAAATTATCCAAGATATTCAACAATTCAAAAGTCCTGAACTCGATGATAAATTATTCAATGCATACGGTTTACCTGTTCTTTCATTTCGAATCAAAGATTTAGATGATCTCACCAATGAAGAAGCGGATGATGAATATAGTGCCATCACCATGCGTGAAAAACGAATCCAGTCACTTATTCAGCAACAACTAGAGCAACACGTTGAAAGTCTATTTTTAATTGCTGAGCATCTGAAGCAATCAGCACTCTTTTATGATAGTGAATTGGCATATCAGTACCGTATGCATCCGGGTTGGGTGGATCCAGATTATACGCAAGATGAACATCCAGAACATTTGGCGAACAATGCACAGCAAGTTTCACGTTTAAATCGTTTAAATGTCCATATTTTGCTTGCTGATAATTTGATTCATCAATGGAATGATGATTATGCTCAAATTATTCAGCAGTATCTATCTGACGGATTTTCGATCATTCCCGAACAAATTCATATCGAGCCACATTTTATCGGCACTCAAGTCGCTTATTCAGAATGGTTAAGCATTTTAGAGATGATTTCAAAACAAAAGTTTGAAGTCAGTTTGATTCTCAATGCTGACTCTGAAATCGACCAAGAATGGATTGATGAAAAGATGTGGTTACAAGAAAAATACATTGCTGCAGAGTTTGCATCGAGTTGGTGTTTGGCTGCTTCAGACGTTCAAGTTCGAGGTTTAACTCCAAATAAAGTGCTACAAGTGGTGGCACATGAGCCTGAGTTGAAACGTAATTTAGAGCTTAAAGCACTGAATAATTTAGATCAGTATGATCAAGAACAACCCTTTTTATTGATGTTAGATGATGCAACGGATATGAAAGCGGTGAAAAAA
This sequence comes from Acinetobacter sp. YH12027, assembly GCF_013420085.1. Taxonomy (NCBI): domain Bacteria; kingdom Pseudomonadati; phylum Pseudomonadota; class Gammaproteobacteria; order Moraxellales; family Moraxellaceae; genus Acinetobacter; species Acinetobacter sp. YH12027. Next base: position 9,114 of record NZ_VOYW01000029.1, on the reverse strand, counting down.
TTACAGTATAAATTTAATGAAACCGCGATTGAAACCTATCATTTTTTATATACAAAACAGAATCTTGGAAATACCCAGCAATTGGCAAAAATTTTTGGATTCATGTTGGGTATGCACTTGCCAGAAGAGTTAACTGCCATGATTTATAGCACAGACCAAGAATCGACATTTGCTTTTATTCAAGCATTTTCAGTAGAAGATGAACTTGAACAAGAAACTGTTTAATTAGAATTAAGACGAAATTGAGAACATTGTGAACACACTATTTTATACGATCCTCGGTTATGTTTGGCAGTACGTCACCAATCCTAAAGCGATGGTGGCTTTGTCATTTTTTGTGGCCATTGTGGCTATGCATAATTCGATTCCGCAAAAGACTTTTTACATTGTGGTTGCTGTTTATATTCTCGGATTAATTCTGTGGGGTATTTATGAATTAGTGCAGCATTATCGTCATAAACAGCAAGGCGAAGAGCTTGCTGAGGCGATTGCCAAAGATAATGAAGCTGAATACGGCAAACAAAAGAATAAAGAAGAACTTGCGCTGATCAATCAGCAAATGAAAGACTCGATTCAACTTATCCGTAAATCAAAACTTGGTGATAAAAAGGGTAATGCAGCGCTATATGAATTGCCTTGGTACATGGTGATTGGTAACCCAGCAGCGGGTAAGAGTTCGGCGATTTATAATTCTGGCCTTAGATTTCCATTTGAAGAAACTCATCAGAAAATGGTGTCTGCAGGTTTAAGTGGGACACGTAACTGCGATTGGTTTTTCTCTACAGATGGTGTATTACTCGATACCGCAGGTCGATATTCTGTTTATGCCGAAGACCATTCAGAATGGTTAGGCTTTTTAAATATTCTAAAGAAAAACCGTTCTAAAGCACCAATTAACGGTTTAATCGTGATTGTTTCTGTGGCGGAGCTTGTTAGTCAAAGTCCTGAAAAATCAATCAAATTAGCCAAAAACTTACGCGCACGTATACAGGATTTGACTGAACGTTTAGAAATTTTTGCGCCAGTGTATATCGTTTTTTCAAAAATGGATTTGATTGCCGGCTTTACTGAATTTTTTGATTGTTATGATAAGGATGAATTTGATCAAGTTTGGGGTGCAACACTGCCTTATGATCCAGACTCATCTGAGCATGCCGTTGAGATGTTCGAAAAGCATTATTCAATTTTATACGATGGCTTGAAGAGCGTCAGTACTACGCACTTGAGTCGTCGTCATTCGCAAAATATTTCTCCAAGTGTAATGACATTTCCACTTGAGTTTAAAAGTTTAAAGCCAGTGTTAAAAACTTTTATTGGTACGTTGTTTCAAGACAACCCTTATCAGTTTAAACCGGTATTCCGTGGGTTCTATTTCACCAGTGCGTTACAAGAAGGTGTGATTGAAAGTCCGATGACCGAACAAATTGCTGAAGATTTTCATTTGGTGAAAAGTACGGATAGTGAGTTTGGCATTCCGACAAATTCTGTTTCGCAAGATCATGGTTATTTCTTAAAAGGACTCTTTTCAACCGTCATTTTAAAAGATAAAAATCTGGTTAAACAACATATCAATCCTGCACGTAAGCGTCAGCGTTTTATGGCATTTATTGCTGCATTATTATTGGTTGCTGTGGTGCTTGGATTATGGGTTTGGTCGTATCGTAATAACCAACAACTCGTGGCTGAAGTTCAGGCAGACCTAGACAAAGTTGTACAAATGGAAAGCCGTAGCGGAAGTGAGCTTTCGACTCAATTGGATGCATTGCTGATATTACAAGGGCATTTACAGCAGCTCGATCATTTTGATGAAGATCGTCCTTTGAAATATAGCTTTGGTTTATACCAAGGGAATAAAATTCGTGAAAAACTCAAAGTTGAGTATTTACGAGGTATTCAACAAATTGTATTGGCACCATCTCAGCAAAATATGGCGCAGTACTTACAGCGCGTTAAAGCCAATGAAGCGACGTTGAAAGAAAATCACGTCAATGTGCAAATCACTCAAGCTGTGAAATCAAATCAGCCCTATTTAGAACCATCGGATACTAATCCTCAGGATGCCTACAATGCACTGAAGGCGTATTTGATGATGAGCAATCATAAATATATGGAATCGAGCCATTTGAGTGACCAAGTTACTCGTTTCTGGCGTTCATGGTTAGATTCAAATCGTGGTCAAATGCCACGTGGGGAAATGATTCAAAAAGCAGAACAAGTTTTATCTTATGCGATGACTTTAGCTGCTGATCCTGCGTTCCCGCAAATGGAATCTGATCCTTTATTGGTTGATCAAACACGTCAATTATTGACGGCTGTTACCATGGGTATTCCTGCACGCGACCGCGTTTATAATGAAATTAAAATGCGTGGTTCGGTACGTTTCCCAGCAGTAACTGTGAAGCAAATTTTAGGTGAAACCGGCCAAAACAGCATGTTGGGTAGTTATGCCTTGCCGGGTATTTTTACTTACCAAGCTTGGAATGATTATGTAAAAGATGCGATTAACCAAGCTGCGAATAATCCGACGGATACTCAAGATTGGGTACTCAATACCAATCGCTCTGATGACCTGACGTTTAGTGGTAGTCCAGACCAGATCAGTAAACAGTTAACCGAACTTTATAAGCAGGAATATATCGCTGAATGGCGTAAATTCTTAAATGCAGTACATTATGGCAAGGGTGCTGATGTTGCTCAGCAGTCACGTTTTATCGATATTTTAGGTGAACCTGAAAATTCGCCAATTCGTAAAGTGGTCGACCGTATAGCGAAAGAAACCAGCTGGGATAATCCAATTGTTCAAGCAGAACTGGCTGCACCTCAGAAAGGCTTTATTGCGTGGTTTAAACGTAAAGTTCTCAGCCGTGATGATGCGCAGCAGGCACAGCAAGTTGCTTCTAAAGCCGGTCAAGGTGTTATTGCAAAAGAGTTTGATGTGTTCTATCAATTGGTTCGTAAACGTGATGATCAGCAAAACAAATCTATTTTAGATGAATACATGCTGTCTTTGAGTCAAGTACGTAGTAAGTTCAATGATTTGAAGAGTGGCGGTGACATGGGGCCTGCAAGCATGACATTGGTGAAACAAACCATCAATGATCAAAGCTCTGTCTTTAATAGCACGCAAAAATTTGTGGATGAAAAAATGTCTGTGGGTCTGAATGAATTAGATCAACAGTTGATTCAAAAACTCTTTATGCAGCCGGTGACTCAGTCATTTGAAGTTCTTTTGATCCCAGCTCAAAACGAAATTAATAAGTTGTGGGCAATGCAGGCGTATCAACCATTTACAACCAATCTTGCACCTAAATATCCATTTAATAGCAATGCTACTTTACAAGCGACCAGTAATGAAATTAGCCAAATTTTTGGTGAAAACGGAAGTATCGCTCGCTTTGTAAAAGAATATTTAGATCCATTGGTGATTCGTCGTGGCTATACCTTAACCACGAAAACATGGAAAGATTTGGGCATTGGTTTAAATCCACAATTCGTAGCGAATTTCCAACGCTATGTTGCGCCAAGTAATGGCGTTGCTACAGGGGAATTGAGTCAAGCAGCACCTGCGGCAACCAATCAATCGAACTTCCAGTTCTTCCCATTAGAAAACACACAGTTACTTTCATATACCATTGATATTGATGGTCAGCGTATGGTGTATGAAAACGGTGTTCAGCAATGGGTGAACTTCGTTTGGCCAAATAAAGGGGCAATTCCGGGTGCACGTATTACTGCAATTGACTTGGAAGGTCAAACGCATACGATTTTTGATGAGCCGGGTGAATATGGTATTAACCGATTGGTTGAAGGCGCTCAGCGTACACAAAATGGTAATTCATTTGAAATGGTGTGGCGTAGCAAACAAAATCCAAAAGTGTTTGTTAAAGTGAATTTCCGTTTAATTAGTGGTAACGCATCTGGCCCAACTACAGGTTCAGGCTATTCAGGTATGACTCTTGTTGATCAAGTGGTGACGAATAAAGGTGTTCGTGTCGTCGCAGCGCAAACGATGCCTGCAGGACAAGCGCCTGTAGCGCCAGTGACTTCACCGATGAGTGTTGTACAAGGAACAGCAACACCATGATGATGAATTTAAAAATGAGAGCGGTGGCATTCGTGCAAAAGAACAAGGAGTGTGACGATGTATGAAGTGAGAACGACACCGCTGTATTATGGAAAATGTCCAGCTCGTGGTGACTTCTTAAAGAGCCGTGAACAATATTCACTGATTCAGTTAATCGATCAGTGGATCACGGAGGCGCTTGAGTTCGCTATGCGTTCAGACAATTTTAATGCAGCGTATAACTCACTGCCTTCATTAGATTTCTTTATTGCCAGTCCAAAAGATAAGCGTTTTTTGGTTGCCAATTTGATTAGTAGTGAAGACAGTTCAAAGCGTCAATTTCCAATGGTGCTCGCTCATCTGCTAGAAATCGATGATCCTTTCGATAATATTTTGTATGCACCATATCGTTATAAACAAACCTTAATTGACTTATATCAGCGTAACCGAGTGATGCGTTCTATTCGCGATCCCGATATTTTGCTCGATAAATTAGGCAAACTGAATAACGAAATTCAAGTGTTCGGGACAGAAGAAACCTCTTCTTTTTATGAGCATCATACGTTGCATTCATTTGCACGTTTATTGAATTTTACGCCTTATCAGTTGGCGCAAAGCATGATTGGTCTCGGTTTGCTGCTACAACCGATTATTCATCAGGGCACGTCTCGGTTGAATAAAGTGTTGATTTTACCAATTAATAATATTAGTTACTGCTATGAAATCGCGGCTTTTTGGGTCAACCTAATTAGTCGTTTTGTCGAAAACCAAGATGCTGAGTTACTCATTGGCATCCTACACAGTGATTCACCTGTTTTACTGTTTGGTTTTCAAGGTGCTGATATTACTGCACTCAGTGATGTTTTCACCCAAAATATGCAAAGTGATCATTGGGTTTCCCTGATCGATGCCAGTTGGATTGATCCTTATCTTGAACAAAATGCAGGCTTAGCCGTTTTGGAACAGTCTTTGAGTGAGCGTCAGATCAGCCTTATTCATGGCATTAAACTTTTTAGACAGACTTTTATAGAAGAATAATGATGCAAAGAATCTTACCAATGTTGCCCAAATTTCTTGCGAGTGTGTGCATTTTAGGCTGTTCGGCTTTGCTCTGGGCAGAGCCTATTGTGATTGAAGGCGCTGTACCGAATGAAGCAACCAAGCAAGAAATATTAAATAAAGCCTATTTGACTTATGGTCAGGCAAATGTGGTTGATAAAATTCAGGTTCGAGCGGTTACTGCACCCAATGGTTGGGGCAATAGCGTAAGCCAGATGATTAATGATGACTTAAAGAAAGTAAAACAGGGGAAACTCTCTGTACGCGGAACGCAAGTCGATTTAAGTGGAAAGATGTCAAATCAAGATGATATCCAACCCACGACCACCAAGTTTCAGTCTTTGGTCACAGCACCTTTTCGTTTCAATGCACAGCTTTCTGTCAATCAGGCTGAACAGGCCATTATTGATGCGGCTTTACGTAATCGTATTATTGAATTTGAATCTGGAAGCGCGATTTTAGCACCATCTGGGGTACAGATCTTAGATGAAATGGTTATCGCACTGAATCGCGTCGGTGGGAAAAAAGTACGAATTATTGGTCACACAGACAGCTCAGGGAATCCTGAGAAAAACTTAAGTTTAAGCCAAGATCGTGCTAATGCAGTTAAAAACTACCTGATTGCAAAGAATATTGCGGCGGCGAACTTAAGTACTGAAGGGATGGGCTCAAATAAGCCTGTAGCAGACAATGCTACGCCTGAAGGTCGTAAGAAAAACCGTCGTATTGAGTTTGAAGTACTATAAATATTGTAACTACAACGGCTAATGCGACGAATGAACCCAGTGTATCTAGACTGGGTTTTTTTATGCCAATTGACTCAGTCGATTATTTGATAACTGAAAACGACATTTTTTAAAGCAGCAGTGTTATAACTAAATAAGACTATATTTTGAATAGGGCTAAAGCTTTAATTTTTGCATTTTATACCACTAAAGCATTCATATTTTGAGCAATAAAACAGTGGATTCTAAAATCAATTAAGGTTAAAACATAAGAATCAGTTTTGGATATGCGTTTCATATCTACTGCTTTAACCTTGTCGATAAAGAACAATCACTTTTGACATGGTGCAAAGTTTTAAAAAATCTGCAGGACAGTGTGGAAAAACAACAACTCAATATGGATGAATGTGGGAGCAAAGAATGCTTGGTAATATGATGTTTAAACCGCTTTTGATTAGTAGCATGATTGAACATGCGGGTCGCTATCATGCGGATAGTTTAGTCATTTCAAAAAATACAGACACGACGATTACGAAAACCACTTGGGGTGAAGTCCATAAAAATTCAAAATGATTTGCCAATGTTCTTGCATCACTCGGTTTAAATTTAGGGGATCGTGTTGCGACGATCGCTTGGAATAACCATCGTCACTTAGAGTCTTGGTACGCTATTTCAGGTAGTGGTTATGTATGTCACACCATTAATCCACGTTTATTTCCAGAACAATTAATTTTTATCATCAATGATGCCGCAGACCGCGTCATGTTATTTGATAAAACCTTTTTGCCTTTAATCAAAGCAGTAAAACCTTTATTAAAATCTGTTGAACATTTTATTTGTTTAGATGGACCAGATGCAGCGATTGTTGAAGCGGTGCCCGATGTGAAGTTTTATGATGAACTCATCGCGGCGCAATCTGCAGACTATACATGGCCAGAACTAGATGAATTATCGGCTAGTTCGTTATGTTATACCTCGGGTACCACAGGCAATCCGAAAGGCGTGTTGTATAGTCATCGTTCAACAGTCTTACACAGTTATGCGATTTGTATGCCGGATTCATTAAATATCTCAGCGCGAGATATTATGATGCCTGTTGTGCCGATGTTCCATGTCAACGCATGGGGTACGCCATATGCTGCGGCAATGGTGGGATGTACTTTAGTGTTGCCAGGCCCAGGTTTAGATGGAGCAAGCCTGACGCAAATGATTGATGATTATAAAGTATCCGTTGCATTGGGTGTTCCAACGATTTGGCAGGGTTTAATCAATGCTGCGCAACAAGTGGGTAGTCAGCTTGAAAGTTTAGTGCGTAATGTGGTTGGTGGATCTGCTTGCCCACCTGCGATGTTGAAAGTGTTTAAAGAACAATTTAACTGCGAAACGATTCATGCTTGGGGAATGACCGAAACCAGTCCATTAGGTTCTTCAAACCAGTTTAAAGCCAAACATTTATTATTATCTGAAGAAGAACAATTACAAGTACGATTGTCACAAGGTCGTCCACCATTTGGGGTCGATTTACGTATTACCGATGAAGAAAACGGGACACACGAAGTTGCACGTGATGGTGAAACGACGGGTAATTTACAGATCCAAGGGCATTGGATTATTGGCAATTACTTTGGCAAAACAGAGTCTGCATTAACCTCAGATGGTTGGTTTGATACCGGGGATATTGCAACCCTGAACGAAGACGGTTTCTTAAAAATTAGTGACCGTTCAAAAGATTTGATCAAATCGGGCGGTGAATGGATTTCTTCTGTTGAGTTAGAAAATTTAGCTATGGGACATCCTAAAATTGCAATGGCGGCAGTGATTGCAGCGACCCATCCGAAATGGGATGAGCGTCCTGTATTGATTGCAATTAAAAAGCCAGATGTCGATTTATCTGATACAGAAATTTTGGATTATTATGCAGATAAAGTTGCTAAATGGCAGGTACCAGATAAAGTGATTTTTGTGGATGCTATTCCTTTGAGCGGAACAGGTAAAATGCTGAAAAAAGATCTACGTGAGCAATTTGGTGCTGTACTACTTGAAAGCTAACTTACTGTAAGTTACCAACTAAATATTGGTAAAGAGCAAAACGCAAAGGTAACATGCCTTTGCGTATTTTTATAAAAACTTAAATTTTGATAAATACCATATTCTTAATATGAGGTTTTTAAATAAAATTTTTTCAATGAATCCATAACCAAGTTCAATGAATAATCTAGCCGTGTTAGGTCGCATTCAATTCAATAAAAGCGTAAATTGATGAGGCATCCACCGTTAAACCACCTTTCTTATGTTTCCAGTTTGGATCTTATTCACTTTAATGGCTGCTTTTATGCAGTCATGGCGCAATGCATTTCAAAAACAACTCAGTACCACTGTTGATGTGTATGGTGTCACCCTTGCACGGTTTATTTTTGGGCTCCCATTTGCCTGCATTTATTTATTTGTGCTGTACCAACAACAGCCTGTGATTCAGGTGACCACATTTACACCTATGTTTTGGATCTATGTTGTGATTGCAGGACTAAGTCAAATTTTAGCGACGATTTTAATGGTCTTGCTTTTTAAACAAAAGAATTATGCCATCGGCGTCGGTTTAGCGAAAAGTGAAGCGATCTTTGCGGCCATTGTTGGAGTGATTTTCTTAAGTGAACATTTAAGTTTATTTGGTTGGATTGGTGTTTTGGTTGGTGGTGTTGCCGTTTTTCTTTTAAGCAAAGGTTCTCAACGACAAAAATTATCTCTGCCAACTTTATGCATCGGTGTAGGAAGTGGATTAAGTTTTGCAATTACCTCTTTATTGGTTCGTGAAGCCAGTTTAGAGCTAAGTGATTTACCGACTTTGCATCGTGCGGCATGGGTGTTGTTGAGTGTAATTGGCTTTCAATGTGTGATTATGCTGTTGTACCTCAGTCTATTTAGCCGTAAAACGCTCATTGCCATGTGGGAGAGAGTAGGTCTGACCTTTCGCGTTAGTGTCTGTAGCTTTCTAGCATCCTTGGGGTGGTTTACTGCTATGAGTATGCAAACGGTTGCGATTGTCAAAACCTTAGGTCAAATCGAAATATTATTTAGTCTTTTAATTTCTGCATATTTCTTTAAGGAAAAACTCGCAAGAACCGATCATTGGGGATTAGCCTTAAGCTGTCATTAAAAAGTAAACATGTATTCTTTTCCGAATTGGTTTGATACTCTCTCCACCCATTGCTCTATTTTATCAGCTGTCATGACTTGAAAGTCTCGCCAATAATATTTCATCTGCTTCCA